>DAOWHH010000002.1 GCA_030641525.1 bacterium | reverse complement strand
TATCATTAGTTTAATTATAAAAAATTATTTCTTTTTTTTCCACTCTTCAATTTTTTTATGATGTCCAGACAAAAGTACCTTGGGTACTTTGTATTTTTTCTTCTTATAAATAATTTCTTCAGGACGAGTATAAACATCTGAACTAGAAACTCTATTTTCTTCTAAAGATTCACTCTTCCCCAAAACCCCTTCAATTTGTCGTGAAATAACATCAATTAATATCATTGCAGGTAAAGCCCCACTTGTTAAAACAAAATCACCTATTGAAATTTCTTCTGCTTTAAAAATCTTTCTAACCCGAGCATCAATTCCTTCATAATTACCAGAAATAATCACAATATCTTTATAATTTTTTGAAAATTTTCGTGCTATCACATTATCAAATGCTTTTCCGTTAGGAGAAAGGAAAATAATTTTTATTTTCTTTTTTTTACCAATGGCTTTTGTAATAGCTTTAATAACTGGTTCTGCTTTCATCACCATTCCGGGACCACCACCATAAGCCTTAAAGTCCACTCTACCTTCTTTAACAAAATCTCTAGGATTATAAAATTTAATTTTAATTTTTTTATTTTTTATAGCCCTCGCCAAAATAGATTCACTTAAATATGAATCAAAAGATTGAGGAAAAATTGTAATAATGTGAAAAATCATAATTAGAACCTATCAACAGGTAAATGTAGAATGTGGTAGTAAAAAAAGTGGGCTAGGCGAAGCCTCGCCCACTTTACTATCTACTACTTACTCCATTCTACCTTCAAAATTACAAAAAGAAAACCCTGTGCTTATAGCACAGGGGTTTCTTTTTTAATTTTTATAGTGATTTCAAATCTTCCATAGCTGAATCAATTCCTCCAGCATCTTCTGACGGAGCATTGAATTGACTTGTAGGACGAACACTTCCTTCTGGTTCATTAATTTTCAAATTAACTCTAGAATTATTTTTCATCCCTACAACTCTAAGAAGAGTTCTTATAGCTTTGGCAGTATTTCCACTCTTACCTATAATCTTTCCCATATCAGCAGAATCCACATCAAGAGAGATTAAAACTCCCATTTCATCTACTTTTCTATCTACTTTTACAGCTTCTGGATTATCTACTAATTCTTTAACAATATATTCCAAAAACTCAACATCTCTAGTCTCTGACATAATTTTATTTAGGCGAACATCAATGATGTTTTAGCCTTTATTTTTTAAATTACAGAAGTAATTTAAAATATCTTTCTAAGTTTGTAATATAATTTCTGCAGTTGTCGACCACTGCTTAGAACCTATCTAAAATCTCACCGTAATTAAATAAAATAAAACTTGCCAATTGAAATTTCGAAATTTTTGCTACAAATCGTCTATTTCTCTTTAACATATCTCGATATGTTTCATCAAAATATACAATTTTCGCTAAAAATTTCAGAATTTCAATTCGGCATGAGATATTAAATAGGTTCTAATTAATCTTAACAATTTAGATAAAAAAACACAATATCTTTTCCCCTAATCAATAAGATAAAAAATAATTTGTGTTATCATTATGAGTAATGAATATTCTACTTGAAAATAAATACCTAGGTAAAGGTACTGTCTCCGAAGGATTTTCAGCCTTACATAAAAGTAGATCCATTACTTTTATAGCCACAGGTCTTTTAGGTCTCTTTGTACCTATTTTTTTATATAATCTTTTCGGGCAAAGTATCCGTTTAGTAGCTTTATTTTATTTAATAGGATCACTTTTATACACTCTGAGTTTAGCTTGGGGAGCTCAATACCTAAATAAATTTGGTTTTAGAAAAGCATTACAAACTGCTATTATCTTTAGTGCTTTGAGTTATTTCTTTTTTTTTCTGATTGATGAAAATAATTATAAAATATATATTCCATTGATTATTATCTCTTCATTAATTTATCGTCTTTTATATTGGGTACCTTATAATGTAGATTTTGCAAAATTCACAAGTAAAAATAATCGTGGTAAAGAAATTAGTATAATGGGAGCCACTAAAAATGCTATAGCAATTTTTACCCCATTATTAGCTGGATATATAATCACTAAATATTCTTTCAATGTATTATTCGTTATGGCTATAATTCTTTATTTACTTTCAATAATTCCTCTTTTAAAACTTCCTCGCACAAAAGAAAAATTTACTTGGACAATAAAAGAAACTTGGAAGAATTTTTTCTCACGCAAAAGAAGACCAGAAGTTTTAGCTTTTATGGCTGATGGAGGAGAAGGTATTATAGGAGGTATGATTTGGCCTGTTTTTATGTTGCAAATATTAAACGGAAATTATTTAGAATTAGGAATTCTTTCTTCTATAATCGTGGGTATAACTATTGTACTTCAATTAGTCATTGGAAATTACACAGATAACAAAAAAACTAAAAAAGAAAATGTTTTAGGTTATAGCTCTATATTCTATGCTTTAGGATGGATTATAAAAATATTCATTGCTACTGCTTTCCAAATCTTCGTTATAGATGCCTACCATAAATTAACCAAAATATTTATGAGAATACCTTTTGAAGCTATTACTTATGAAAAAGCTGCTAATGAAGGACATTTTGTAGATGAATTCACGGTTATTAGAGAAATGGCTATACATACAGGAAGAGTGATTATGCTTTCCGCAATTATTTTTATCTCTCTTTATTTCAATCTCCAAACAACCTTTATATTAGGAGCTATCGCCGCTATCTTATTAAACACTTTAAGAATGAAAAAGGTGGAAATCAAGCCAAAGGTTTGAGTAGAAAGTTCATAAACTTTTAATAATCTTCGGATTTAGATTTAAATACTTTTATTAGAATCCAGAACATCAAAATTATAGTTCCAAATAATAACCAAATACTATTTAAAATATAAACAAATATTCCTAACACAAAACTATATATCTCCTTTATACTAGGTATTCCATCAATTATAGAAGCAATAAAAGGATTCTCTTTTTCTATAATTTCCTTATCAGAAATATTTTGAGCCTCACTCAATTTTGTTTGATCTAATTCATCATCAACCCTTTCTTTTTCTTCTTCCAAAAATTCTTTAGTATTTTCAACAATTATTTTAGTTTTTTCAAATATAGTACCTGAAACTTCCTTAGTCTTTTCTATATTATCCTCTGTAAATATTTTTTCCTTTAAAAAATCCCATCTCTCATCATCACTCATTTCCTTTTCTTCATTAATTGGAGAATTAAAAACTAAAGGATCCATTCCCTCTTTTAATTCATCCTCATCTGATATACCGTCATTGTCATCATCCAAATCATCCTGATTACCAATACCATCTTTATCAGTATCAATATCAATAATTCTTTTCTCAAAAACACTAATCTCAATATCTAAATTAATATCTTGAGGATCTTCAGCAATCTCCAATTTTTTAAGACTAGATATTTTGGCCGATAAATTATGATCACCTTCTGTAGGAAGCCAATCAACCCAAGTTTCAATCTTTCCCCCATTAACTATCCAAAAATTGGAATCACTTAAAAATTTATCATTATCATAAAACTGAACAACTCCACTAGCATCAAAGCCGGAACTATTTTGAATAGTAATATAAACACGCACATCATCACCAGCAAAAACAGGATTTTGAGAATACCTAAATTGCTTTACCAAATCTATTCCTATAGATTCCGCATTCACAATATTAAAAGCGAAGAATATAAAAAATATAAATAAAATATTTTTAAACTTTTTTAAACTTTTTAACATCAACCTAATTATATAACAAATATCACTTAATATTAAACTACACAAAAACTACGATCGTAGTTTTTGTGCAGTAAAAATTTAATAAAAGTTATTTTTTAATAAAAACACCAACAAATCTATCTATCTTCTTTTTTTCCTCCAACCCAAACCACTTAATTCTCTTATCTCTCTTAAACCAAGTATTTTGCCTTTTAGCATATTTCTGCTCCTCTTTTATAGACCCTTCAATAAATTCCTCTTTTAAAATCTTCTCTTTCAAAAACAAAACAATATATTTATGAGCTAAACCAATTTCTTCCATTCTCTTATAACTCAAACCTTTTTGATGTAATTTTTTAGCCTCTTCTATTATTCCCTCTTTCACTCTTTTATAAAATCTTTTTTCAATTCTTTTATTCAGAACATCCTTATCAGTTTTAATACCAATTTGTAAAACATCCCATTTAGAATCTAGAGAAGAAATAGGGGGAACCTTTCCAAGCTGACTTACAATTTCAATTGCTCGAATAAGCCGATGAGGATTTTTAGGATCAATTGTTTTAGCTCTTTCAGAATCCATCTTCTTTAATTTTTTAAATAATTCTTCCACAGATAACAATTCTAAAGATTTTCTTAATTTTTCATCTCTTTTAATTTCTGGCAAAAGAACATTATCAATGACAGCCTGAATATAAAAACCAGTCCCTCCACAAAGAATTGGAACTTTCCCTCTCTTTAAAATATCCTCAATATATTTATCTGCTAATTTTTTAAATTGAGCTACATCAAAAATCTTCTGTGGACTGATCACATCCAAAAGATAATGAGAAATCCCCTTCATTTCTTCTTCAGTGATTTTACCAGATCCAATATCAAGACCCTTATAAACCTGTCGAGAATCAGCCGAAATAATTTCACCATTAAATTTTCTAGCCAAATCAACAGCTAAATCACTTTTCCCAGAAGCAGTCGCCCCCAAAACAACCAATATTTTTTGCTTTTTTTCAACCACAATAACCCCATTCTACTCTAAAAACACATAATCACAAATTATTAGATGGATTTTTTATTCTCCTTTTTCTAACCCAATAAGAATAAAGAGTAAGACTCTTTGTTTGAATGACTATTTATCTAACCTCCCAATTTTTAGATTGAATTTGAGAAGTAATTTTATCCATCACCTCATTTATTTCTTCATCCGTTAAAGTTTTTTCTTGTGATTGAAAAACCAAATTAAAAGCATAAGAAGTTTTATCCCCTCCTTCTGGTGAATAAATATCAAATAATTTACTTTGCACCAACAAATCCCCAGCATTTTCCTTTATTATTTCTAACAAATCGTTTTCACTAAATTCATTTGGAACAAAAACTGATATATCTCTCAACATAAAAGGATAATTAGATATAGATTTAAAAATCTTTTCATCTTGCACGACTGAAAATTTAGGATCATTAGAATCCATTTTTAAAACATCTTCATAAGAATAAGGTTCTGGTAATTCTTCTATTAATTTATCTAAATGAAATTCAAAGGATCTATTAGGTTTGAGAATTTCTTTTACTAATTCACTATTCCTAATATCAAATTCAGACAAACCTAATTCTTCTATTAACTTACTCAAAACATCTTGCAAAACATCTTCTTCTAAAGAATTTTTCTTCTTTTTATTTTTCAAAGAAGCTATTCCTAAGGAAATAGACAAATATTCCCCATCAATATCAGGAAAAACCTTTCCAATCTCAAAAATCTTAATTTCATCCAAACCTAAAACAGGAGCATTTTTAATATTCAATTCTAAAGATTTTTGAACTCCATCACTCAAATTAGTTCTCAAAAATCCCAAATTAGAAGCTAAAGGTTTCTGTACTTCAACATTCCCTTTATCTCCAAAAGTATAAGTATAAACTTCAGAAAAACCTGCCTCAACCAAAATATTTCTAATTTTATTTATGTAATAAAATTCCTTATTTATTTTTGGTTTAAATATTTTTCCTTGTTCGTTTGAAAAATTAGGATTAACCAGTTCAGGTTCAATATTCCTATAACCATAAACCCTCCCTATTTCTTCAATCAAGTCTTCTTTAATTCTCAAATCTAATCTTTCATGAGGAATACTTACGACATACCTTTCTGAATTACCAGACATTCTTCTATAACCAACAACATTTTCAAAGAATTTTGATTCTTTTAATTCTTCAATAAAAATCTCACCATCTTCTTCATTTTTATCGGAAGCATGAATTATCTTTCCATCGCCTAAATATAAAGCAACATGATCTATTCCTTTTTCAACTTTCGTTCCTTTTAAAAATTCTATAGTTTCAGTATGAATCTTTCCTTTCTCTGTATTAAAGAATACCAAATCCCCTGCTTTCAAATCTGAATCTAAAATTTCTTCTCCCCAAACATATTGATCCACCGAAATTCGTGGAATTCCAATTCCTGCTTGAACAAAAAGATAAGCAGTAAAAGATGAACAATCATATTCCTCTGGAGCATCATATGTCACAGAAGCTCCATTCCTATATCTTTTACCTTCAGCAATTGGAGCCAATTCCAAAACTTTATCAATAGGATTTACTTTTTCAAAATCAAAACCAAAACGATTAAAAATATCTTCCATATCTTTATCTGAAAAATCCAATCCTAATAATCTATTAACTTCTGAAGTGGAAACACCTACCTTATACAGATTGGCTTTTCTAGGATATACATCCAAAATATCTTCAGAAGCTTTTCCTCCTGTAATTTCAATTATTAATTGAGTTAATCTTTCCATAGCTTCCCCAACTTTATCAGGAGAAACCCCATTCTCAAATCGCACAGAAGCATCTGTTCTCAAACCCAATTTCCTTGAAGTTTTTCTTATATTGGTTTGATTAAAATTACAAATTGATAAAACAATATTTTGAGTATTCTCATCTATTCCTGAAACTATCCCACCTTTAATCCCAGCAATATCTAAAGCTTTATCTTTATCACTGATAACAATAATACTTTCATCCAAATCAAATTCTTGTCCATCCAATGTAGTAATTTTCTCCCCTTTTTTAGCATTTCTAATATAAAATTCTTTTTTAGGATCTCCTGCAATTTTATCAAAATCAAAAGCATGCACTGGTTGTCCAGTCTCCCACATTACATAATTAGTAATATCCACCACATTATTAATTGATTTCTGCCCTATTGATTCTAATTTTTTCCTCAACCAATCAGGAGAAGTTTCTATTTTTACATTTTGAACCAATCTTTTAGTAGCCCGAGGTACCAAAACAGAGTCTTCAACTTCAAGTGAAATATGATCTTCTGATTTTAATCCTGACTCTGTTTTAACTTCAATTTTATTCTCTTTTAATTTCAAACCAGTTAAAACCGAAATTTCTTTAGCAATCCCCTCATAACACAAACAATCATGAGCTCTATTAGGAAGCACATCAATATCAATTAAATCTCCGTTTACTCCTTCTATCTCAAAAGCATGAAATGTTAAAATTTCCACCAAGTCTTTAATCTCAGGTAAAGGTCCTTGTCCGTCCGTCCTAAACTCGTCTGGTCGGACTAGGGTAGGATTAGGATCTTCAAAATATTCTTGTATCCATTTATATGAAAATTGCATATTGCTTTTTTTTTATTATTGTTATTATATCAATATAACCATGAAGAGGGCCCTTGTAGGAGTTAGTTTCTACCGGGGGCCTTTTCTCTTTAATAATTCTTTCAAATCTTTTAAATAAACAGTTTTTACATACAATCTTCTTATTAAATAAGAAAGTTTTTGAGAAGGAGAAACAACAAAAATTTCTTTATTCTCATTCTTAGCAAATTCTAACAAACAAGAAAAATCTCCATCACTCGAAACTAAAACTATTTTTTTCATATCTTTTCTAATAATATCCTCTGCTGATTTTAAAACTAACTCAGCATCACAATTACCTTTTATCTGTCCTTTTGATTTGGAAGTTTTTTTAAAAACTATTTTGTATCCAATTTTTTCTAAAAAATCATATAAATCTTTGTTTTCTTCAACAAAACCTATGAACAAATAAATCTTTTCTGTTTTAAAATTCTCACTAAGCCAAACATAAAGTTTTTTATAATCCAACTTCCAATCAAAAAATCTTGAAGCATTATATAAATTCGCACCGTCTATATATACCCTAGTCTTGTTATCAATTTTCATTATTTTTTATATCTATCTTTATCTCTATCAGCAACTTTATCAATACTTTTTTGAGTCGCTTCTTCTAGGTCTATATCATGAGAATTAGCAAAACAAATTAAAGTATAAATAATATCACCTATTTCATCTTCAATATTTTTCTTTTTTTCTTCTAATTTTTTTTGTTTTGGACCGTATACATGATTAACTTCTCTAGCCAATTCACCACATTCCTCAAATAACCTAGTAATGATAGCTAAAGGATCCCAATAATCCCATTTCTTTTCTTTAAACCATTTATTAACTTGTTCTTGATATTGCTTCATATATAATTATTTCCTAAAATTGATTCACTAACCTTAAATCTCCCGAATAAAATCTTCTAACATCATCCACTCCATGTTTTAGCATTATGACCCTATCTATTCCTACTCCAAAAGCAAATCCTTGATATTTTCTTGAATCAATTCCTACTGTATTCAAAACATTTGGATGAACCATCCCTGCTCCTAAAATTTCAATCCATCCACTATGTGAACAAGAAGGGCAACCATCCCCTTTGCATTTAAAACAAATCATATCCACTTCTACCCCTGGTTCCACAAATGGAAAATATCCAGGACGAAGTCGGATGATTACATCATCTCCAAAAAGTTTTTTCAAAAAAGTCTCAAGAGTCCCTTTCAGATTAGCTAAAGTTATATTCTCCCCCACCACTAAACCTTCACATTGATAAAATTGAGCTTCATGAGTAGTATCAGTAGCTTCATTTCTAAAAACTTTACCAGGAACAATAATAGCAAAGGGAGCTTGGTTTTTTTCCATATATCTTATTTGTACATCTGAAGTTTGAGTTCTTAAAAGTTTTTTTAGATTATCTGGCTTTAACCAAAAAGTATCTTGCATATCTCTAGCAGGATGATCTTTGGGAAAATTTAAAGCTTCAAAATTATAATATTCATTTTCTAATTCTGGACCACTGGCAATTTCAAAACCCATAGATGAAAAAATTTCTGATATTTTTCGTATATTTTGAGTTAATAAATGCAAATGTCCTTTATTTTTTTTAGTTATCATTAACACTATTTATATCCCAAAAATCACTATTTTTCAATAAAAAAAGTGGACTTGAAGTCCACTTTATAAATACAAGCAATATTTATTTCTTTTTTTGTTTTTGTTTAGAAAATTTAATATCTTTTCCTCTATTTGCTGAAAAAACCCATCCTATACCAAAAGTCATTTTTATATACTCATCCTCACGTTCCTTTATGTTTTGACATGTGCTAGGAAAAAGTTTTATGGGCAAGATATAGGTTTCTTTATCCTTCTTTTCCAGAATACTCTTTATATGATTAAACAAATCGTTTTTTTTCATTTTATATTCCCCCTTGGATTGATGAAAGACATAAATAAAAAGAACATTTTAACTTTATTATACAAAAGATAATCACCTTGTCAAATATTTAATTTTCCTTTATTATATTAAAATATATAATATGAACCCATTAGAGGCTATAGTCACAAAGGGTAAAGTAATTTATTTATGAAAAGTCGAATTAAAATTTACAAAAAACTAATTCAACAAGTCGTGACTATCGCGACCTGTTTCTAACGAGATGAAAACAGCTAAAGATATTATTTCCTTTATGGAATCCCCTACAAGTGAAAATAAAGATTTAATTATCAAAGCTTTTAATTTTGCCGTAAATGCCCATTCTGGACAAAGAAGATATTCAGGCGAACCATATTTTAACCATGTCTATGAAACAGGAAAAATATTAGCAAAATTAGGTATGGGAACAACTATCGTAGTAGCAGGACTTCTTCATGACACCATAGAAGATACAAATATCCCTAAAGAACAATTAGAAAAAGAATTCGGCAAAGAAATAACTTTTCTGATAGAGGGCGTATCCAAATTAGGAAAAATAAAATTTAGAGGATTAAAAAGACACTCTGAAAGTTTAAGAAAATTATTTATAGCCACCTCTCAAGATATTAGAGTTGTAATGATAAAATTCGCTGACAGAATGCATAATATGCAAACCCTAGGGTATGTTCCCAAAGAAAAACAATTACGTATTGCCACAGAGACTTTAGAAATATTTGCTCCTCTTGCTTATCGCTTAGGAATGGGAGTATTGAATCGTAATTTAGAAGATCTTTCTTTTCCTTTTGTCTACCCTTCTGAACACAAAAAAGTTGTAGAAATAATCAACCAGAGAACTCATGATGATATTGTATCACTCAAAAAAGTTAGCCAGAGGATTAAAACAAGACTGGCTAAAGAAGGACTCACAAATATAAAATCAGATTATAGAATAAAAGGTATCTATAGTTTATATAAAAAATTAGAAAGAAAAGATTGGGATATAAATAAAATATACGATATAGCAGCTTTGAGAATTATTGTTCCTACTTCTAATGATTGTTATAAAGCTTTAGGAATTATTCATGGTTTTAGAAGACCAATGCCAGGAAAAATTAAAGATTATATAGCTTTTCCTAAACCTAACGGATATCAAAGTTTGCATACTACCATTTTCACACAACTTGGTAATGTAGTAGAAATCCAATTAAGAACTGCGGAAATGCATAAAGAGGCTGAATATGGAATTGCTTCTCATCTATCTTATAAGAATAATGTAAATTACAACCAATCTAAATTAGATAAGATTTGGTCAACAGGCCTTTTATCTAAAATGATGAGCAAAGACAACTCTAACAAAGACAAAAAAATTTATAATACAAAAGATACTCCTGAATGGATTAAACAATTAGCTAATCAACCAAAAAATACAGAATCAACAGAATTTATAAGTGAATTGAAAAAAGATTTTTTTAAACATAGAATTTTTGTATTCACTCCCAATGGAGATGTAATTGATTTACCCGTAGACTCAAATCCTGTTGATTTTGCTTATGCCATTCATTCAGATATTGGGAACCATATGCACGGAGCAAAAGTTCACGGAAAATTAGTCTCTTTAGATACCAAATTAAAAAATGGAGATATAGTAGATATCATGACAAAAAAAGAATTTTGCCCTAACCCTAAATGGTTAACAATAGCTAAAACAAGTGATGCCAAAAGACATATCAAATCAGCCCTAAAAAAACTAGAAAAATAAAAAAATCTCGCCTTTAACAGCGAGATTCGAAAACTGCAAATTTTATGCAACATCTTTTTCCCATTTTGCAGGAAGCCCATATTTGTCAAATTCTTCTTCAGGCACAATCTTTATGTTCGAACAGGGATAAATTTTTACCTTACTCATTTCTAATAAAATTATCCCATCAACCACAGAAGAATGAATAATCCACCTTCCATGTTTTTTCCCAAAATACAATTCTCCATTATAGAAAAAATAACCCCCTATAAACTTACCAAACGGCATTATTTTAAGAGCCATAATACTTCCCCCCTACTTAGTATTAAAGAACTGAAAATCATCACCAATTTAAAATCATATTAACAAAATAAACAATTAATGTCTATTTATTCAGTTTTATTTCTTTTCCAACCTAATGAAAATTTACAATACAAAATGGCGACCACGAAGTGGTCGCTCTTTCAACTTAATGAGAATAAAGAGTAAAATTATTGCATTAAAACTTTTAACAAAAAAATACTGTTCTTTGCTTTAGCAAAGAAAAAATTTCACCCGACCCACTGGGAGTGGTTTGAAATTTTTAAGTAATTTTTTTGTGTTCCGTAGGAAAAAGTTTTTCAGTAATAATTTTACTCTTTGTTTGAATGACTATTTTTCTCAAAAAGAAATAATAAATAAGTGCCCATCCTAACATATCCATTATCAAATCCAAACCCGTATCAAAGAAATAATTAAGAGGCAAATCAAACGATGTAGCAATCAACTCAAAAAGTTCCCACAGAATACCTATTGTCAGAACAAAAACAAATGTCACCCAAAACACCGAATCACTCTTGATTATTTTTCTACCCAAACCAGCAAAACCAGCAAAAAAGAATAAATAATATCCTAATAATGCAATCCACAAACCACCAGTAAAATGCATCACTATGTCATACCACCAAAACCGCCAATAAAAAAAGTACTTAAAAGCCATCAAATCAAAAAATAAGATAACATATATCACAAAAAGCAATATTAAAGAAAAAGTCTTTTTTTGCATAGATTTATTATATCATAAATATATAAAGGATAAACACATTTTTGACTGATACACATTGACACCTTTTGACACTTCTGTATAATGTAAATAAGTCAAAAGTCTTATAAGCTTTTAACTTTTTTATTCGCAAATATTCGTATCATTCGCATAACTCGTATATTTGTATGTTTAACTTATTATGACAAAGGAAATTGAAAAAAATGCTGTTTATACCACAAATGAAGCTCAGGAATTATTGAAGATAAGTAATAGCACTATTAAAAGAATGTTAAAAAATGGACTTATAAGAGCCAATAAAGTTGGTGGGCAATATCGTATTCTCGGAAAAGAACTTTTACGACTTGTATCTCCCGAATTAGAAAAAGAAGCCACAAAATCATATCTCGGACTAAAAAAGAAAGTCGTAAAAAAAATAAGTAAATGGTAATGAAAACAACAATATTAAAACCAAAAAAAACTTTTAGCTGGAACGATTTCAAAGAAATATGGGAATATAGAGAATTAGCATATTTTTTTGCATGGAGGGATATAAAAGTTAGATATAAACAGACATTTGTAGGTATTGCTTGGGCTGTCTTTCAACCTTTTATGGCAATGGTTGTATTTAGTATTTTTTTTGGTGGTCTTGCAAAAATGCCTTCTGACGGAATACCTTACCCTATCTTTGTTTACTCAGGACTTTTATTCTGGCAATTCTTTTCCTCTGCTCTTTCAGAAACAAGTAATTCATTAGTTGGAAATGCCAATATAATTACTAAAGTGTATTTTCCACGACTTATCTTACCGATTTCAGGAATTGTCACTAAATTTGTTGATTTTGGAATTGCATCATTAATTCTTGTAGGATTAATGTTTTATTATAATTTTACTCCAAGCCCAATAATACTTTTAGTATTACCGTTATTACTTTTTATCACATTTATAACCGCAGTAGGAGGAGGATTATTTCTTGCTGCTATAAATGTAAAATACAGAGATGTGAGATATATTCTCCCTTATTTTATACAAATGTTACTTTTTGTGACCCCAGTAATATATCCAGCCAGTATTACAGGAAAATGGTCTGTTCTATTAGCTATCAACCCAATGACTGGAGTTATAAAAACATCTCGTGCTGCCCTTTTTGGAAATGCCCCTATAAATTGGGAATTGCTTGGAATTTCTTTAGTAGCAGTTTTAATCTTACTTGTAATTGGAATAGTTTTCTTCAAAAAAACTGAGCGATATTTCGCTGATATAGTATAAAGATAAACACACAAGATAAACATACAAATATACGAATTATACAAATGAAACGAATAGCAACAAATAAAAAATATATAAATTATGTTAAACTCAGCAATTGAAATAAAAAATGGAAACAACTAAACAACAACTGAATAATAAAATTATATATCCAGAATTATCATACAAAATTACTGGTGTTTTGTTTGCAATTCATAATGAATTAGGTCAATATGCTAGAGAAAAACAATATGGAGATCTATTAGAAGATAAACTAAAAGAAATAAATTTACCCTATCAAAGAGAAATTGCAATTTCTGATTCAGGAAATATTCTAGATTTTATTATTGATGATAAAATAATTTTAGAACTTAAAGCTGTAAGAATAATCACAAAAGACAATTATCGACAAATGCAAAATTATTTACAAGCAACCAATATTAAATTGGGATTATTAATAAATTTTAAGAGTAAATATTTAAAACCAATTCGTAATATTCGTATAAATTCGTAATTATTCGTATCATTTGTATAATTCGTATATTAGTATGTTAAACTCAGCAATTGAAATAAAAAATGTAGGAAAAAAATATAATATCGCTCATCAACGCGGCGGTTATGTTTCATTGAGAGATGTTATAACAAATATATTAAAAAATCCTTTTAAACACGCCAAACACAAAGCAAAAAAAGCGTTAGGGCGGATAGAAAAAGAAGAATTCTGGGCTCTTAAAGATATAGACTTAACCATAAAAAAAGGTGAGGTAATTGGAATAATAGGATCAAATGGTGCAGGGAAATCCACTCTTTTAAAATTACTTTCTAGAATCACCCCTCCTACAACTGGTGAAATAAAAATAAGTGGTCGTATAGCTTCATTGCTTGAAGTAGGTACTGGTTTTCATCCAGAATTAACGGGCAGAGAAAATATATTTTTAAATGGAGCTATTTTAGGAATGACAAAAAAAGAAATAGTTGAACGCTTTGATGATATAGTAGAATTTTCTGGAGTAGAACAATTTATAGACACTCCTGTTAAAAGATATTCATCAGGTATGTATGTAAGGCTAGCTTTTGCAGTCGCTGCTCATATGGAACCAGATATTTTAGTAGTAGATGAAGTTTTAGCTGTGGGAGATGCAGAATTTCAAAAAAAATCTCTCGGTAAATTAGATGCCGTATCAAAAGCAGAAAATAGAACAATATTATTTGTAAGCCATAATATGGCAGCCATCCAAAAACTTTGTAAAAGATGCATTTTACTTGAAGGGGGTAAAATAAAAATGGTTGGGGAAACAAAAAAAATAATTGACTTTTATCTTCATCGTCAAGATAAAATAAGTAAATTACCTCTTGAAGAACGGAATGATAGAAAAGGAAGTGGAAACGTTCGGTTTACCAAATGTGAACTTTTAACCCCTATACCTGAAAACAATACATTAAAACTAAAACTATCTTATAAAAACAAAACAGAAAACACATACACAGATGTAAAAATATCTCTAAGTATAAAAGATTCTAATAAAGAACACATTACTAACATAACAAACAATGTACTTAATCAAAGAATTGATATTCAAAAAGGTAGAGGGGATATCTATATAGAAATTATGAATTTCAATCTCGAAAGTGGAAAATATATGCTTAGTCTTTTTATAGCAACTGACAAAATGAACTCTGAAATACTAGACTCTATAGAAGATGCTTTTATGTTCAATATTGATAATAATAATTTTTATAAAACTGGTAACTTACCTCCAACAAGAAGTAAGGTACTCTTTAATTTTACATTTGAAAACAACAATTAACATGAAAAAATCTTATCGAAAACAAATTGCAATAAAAACAGCTAAGCTTATTTCACAAGTTTTTGGTAAAAAACTATTTGGTTATCTCATTCTTTTTTTTGCACGTGTAGGCCAAATTGATCTTCTGACTTTTGCATACAATAGAATAGGTGTCTTAAATTCAGAAAATAATACTGTCTCAGGAGAACTCTTTGTAATCAAAATATTTCTTAAAGAAAAACTTATTGAAGAAAAGTCTATAATCTTTGATGTAGGTGCAAATATAGGAGGTTATGCAGAAATACTCTATAAAGAGTTTCCTTTATCAAAAATATTTGCTTTTGAACCAACCTTAAGTACATATAAATTTCTTGAAAAAAAGTTTTTAAACTCAACAGTCCAAACCTTCAATATTGGTTTTGGAGCAGAAAAAAAAACAAACCAAAAAATATATTCATACTCCCACGATGATGGGAGTCCACATAATAGTGTCTTTGATGAAGTTTTTACTGAACTTTATAAAACTGGAACACCAAAAGAAATGAATTTTAACTGTACAACCATTGATCATTTCTGTCATGAGAATAATATTCATTCTATAGATTTCTTGAAAATAGATACTGAGGGAAATGAATTCGACATACTCAATGGAGCATCAAAAATGTTAAAAGAAAATAGAATAAAATTTATTCAATTTGAATTTAATGAAATGAATATTATCTCAAAAGTTTTTTTAAGAGATTTTTATAACCTTTTAAAACAATATAAATTGTATCGGCTCTCAGAAAAAAAATTAATATCTTTAGAAACATACAGTTCTACCAACGAAATCTTTAAATTCCAAAATATTTTAGCCGTTAATAATAACTTATCAAATTAAATATTATGATACAAAATATTTTAAAAAATATTAATATAGGAATTTAAAAAACACTATGTATTTGTATTACTCCTTTCTCAAAAAAGACAAAGGACATACAGTGCAATAAAAAACCAAATAATATATGTGCGGAATATTAGGAATAACAGGAAAAAATATAAAAAATTACACGGATGAAGATATAAATTCCGCGCTTGATTCCTTATCTAAAAGAGGACCTGATGATAGAGGGGTTGAAAAATTTAATAATTGTATATTAGGTCAAACTCGATTATCTATTATTGATCTATCTTCAGGACACCAGCCAATGAAAGACAATCAGAAAAATATAACAATTACTTTTAATGGTGAAATTTATAATTATCAAGAATTAAAAAAGAAACTAGAAAAAAAAGGGTATGTATTTTCAACTAATTCTGATACTGAAATAATTCTCAAAACATACCAAGAATATGGTAATGAGTGCTTAAAACACCTTGATGGTATGTTTGCTTTTGCTATATGGAATAATGATAAAAAACGACTTTTTATGGCTCGTGATAGATTTGGGAAAAAACCATTTTACTATACTTATGATAATAATAATAATTTAATTTTTGCATCTGAAATAAAAGCATTATTTAAATCAGGACAAATCAAAGGTAAAATAAATTATGAAGCAATTGATAATTATTTAACTCTTATGTATATTCCCCCTTGGAAAACAATATATAAAAATATATACGTAATTCCTCCTGCATCCTATGCTGTTTTTGAAAAAAACAACTTACAAATCAAAAAATATTGGCAACTAGAAAAAAAGATTGTACCAATAACTTACATAAAAGCAAAAGAGAAAATACGTCACCTCTTAACTAAAGCAATTGAAAAAAGAATGATTGCTGATGTAGAAATTGGATCATTCCTTTCTGGGGGTGTTGATTCAACGCTTGTAACATCTCTCGCTCAACCTTTTTCTAAAAAACCCATTAAAACATTTTCAGTAGGATATCAAAATTATATAGACGAGCTCCCTTTTGCTATAGAAGCAGCAAAAAAAATTCAAACTGATCACCACACCCTTCAAGCAAAAGATGATATGGTGCAAGAACTAAAAACTGTTATTGAATATTTTGACGAACCCCACGCTGATTCATCTGATTTTCCACAATATTTACTCTCAAAATTTGTTGCAAATAAAGTAAAAGTAGCACTTTCTGGTGATGGAGCTGATGAACTTTTTCTTGGTTATGGATGGTATACAAGACATAAAAACCTATCTTATCGAGCTCACTTTAAAGAAAAAGTTTTTATGAATCCTTTTAATGGATATATTAATGCTATACAAATATTTACCCCTAAAGAAAAAAAAGATTTATGGAAGAATCGTTCATACATAAACAAAAACTTCATTAATGACGAAATAAAAAACTCAAAAATTTCTTCAGTAGAAAAAATAAATTTATTTGATCTTACTACTTATCTACCGGGACAACTCCTTACTAAAGCCGACCGAATGGGTATGATGAATTCCCTTGAAGTACGGTCTCCTTTTATAGACCATCATCTAGCAGAATTTGTTTACAATCTTCCAGATGATTATAAAACAGACAATACTATCTTCAAGCGAATCCTTAAAGAAATCTTAGGTGAAACAATGCCAGACAAATTTGTACACCGCAGAAAACAAGGTTTTGGTGCTCCAGTTAAAAATTGGTTACAAAAAGACACATTCAAGAACGAAATATATGCAAAACTTTATACTAAGACAGCAGATATCTATTCCTTTCTTGATGAACAATTTATAAAAACAATGATTGATGATTTTTACTTAAAAGGCAATGACCGTTATAATTACAAGATATGGGTGTTATACTGTTTAGAACTTTGGTTTAATTCCCATAAACAATATTTTACTTTATAATGAAAAACTTCATCAACAATATATTTAGAAAAGTGGGTTATCAAATTTCCAAATTTGATCCATCTCCGTATCTATTCCGAGATAAATTAAAAGAATTCCTTGATAAAAATGTATCAGGAAATGCTATTTTAGATATTGGATCAGCTCAATGGAATTACCCAAAAGAACATTTTTCAAATGTCACAACTCTTGATATGCAACCCCCTGCTGACATTATAGGAGATGTTATGAACTTACCGTTCAAAGATGGAAGTTTTGACTGTATTATCTGTTTAGAGACCTTAGAACATGTTGAAAATCCATTTAAAGCCATGAATGAAATACACCGAACCCTTAAATCTGGAGGAATGTTTATAGGATCAACACCATTCAGTCATAAATTACATGGTGAAGAGTATGGGGATTATTGGCGTTTTACAAGACAATGTTGGCAAAATCTTCTAATGAAGAATTTCAAAAATATCTCTGTAACCCCTTATGCTGGAAAACTTATCTCCCCTGGCTGGTATTTAGTAACAGGAATTAAATAATATGAATAATAAAAAAAATATTGTAGAAACACCTCCGATCGCTTTCATAATTTTTAATAGACCTGATTATGCACAAAATATTTTTAATGAAATTAAGAGAGCACAACCAAAACAACTTTTTGTTATCGCTGATGGACCAAGAAACCCTGAAGAAATCTTCTTATGCAAAAAAACACGGGAAATTATCAATCAGGTAGATTGGGAATGTAAAGTATATAAAAATTATGCCGACATAAATCTTGGTCTTAAAAAAAGAATTTCATCAGGAATTAGTTGGTTTTTTGAGAATGTTGAAATGGGTATCATCCTTGAGGATGATTGCTTACCTCATCCTTCGTTCTTTAGATTCGCAGGTGAAATACTTGAAAAATATAAGTATGATGAAAAAATTATGATGATTTCAGGCAACAATTTTCTTTCAAACTTTGAACATGATGAAAGCTATATTTTTTCTCGTTCCTTTCCTATCTGGGGATGGGCAACTTGGAGAAGATCTTGGAGAAAATATGATATTGATATGAAAAATTTTGAAATCTCTAAAACCAAGAAGAAATTAGAAAATATCTACAAACAAAAATATATAATAAAACATATATTGAAACTCTTTAGGAATATTTCTTCTGGCGAAATAAATACATGGGATATACAATGGTTATATACATGTCTTATGAATAATGCTTTGTGCATAATACCTAAAAAAAATCTAATCTCAAATATAGGGATAGACGGAACTCATCAAGGAGGTAATAATCAAAACTTACCAACCTATGATCTTTATACAACAGGTAATTTACGACATCCAAAAACAAAAATAGTAAATACAAATTATGATAATACTTTCTATAAAAAAAACTTTTCACCAGAACAATTTAGTCCTAAAAAATGGGTTATTTCAATTTTGGTTAAATATAAAGGTATTAAAAACTCATATCATTTTTTAAAAAATATTTTACTAAAAATTCACAATATTTTTCCCAGAACCCCTAAGATAATACAAATCTACATAAATAAAATAATAAATAAACTTTATGGTATCGTTCACATGCCTGCTAAAGGAAAATTAAAAGGGTATGTATTACTTTCTTATATTACATCTCCCTTTACTTTTAATCCTTGGGAATACCCTACTGACCCTCATACTAATTATTGGGAATGTTCAGAAATTGCTCGTTTATTTTCTATACGAGGATATGCAGTAGATGTTATCGATGCAAATAACAAAACTTTCAAACCACATAGAAAATATAAAGCAGTAATAGATATAAAAAATAATTTAAAAAAATTATCTCCAGTACTTTCCTCTTCTTGCAAAAAGGTAATGCATATAACATCCTCTTTCGGTAAATATCAAAACGAACAAGAAACAAAACGACTTAATAATCTTAACAATAGACGCGATACTTCTTTTACACCACAACGACTTGAAGAGGAATCAGATAATCCAGTATATGCTGATTTTCTTGAAGGATTTGGAAATAAAACCGTACATAATACATACTCACAATTTAATAAACCTATTTACCCAATACCTATCTCTGTAGCACAAACATTTGATTTTCCTCAACAAAAAGATTTTTCTGAAACTAGAACACATTTTTTGTTTTTTGGAGGAGGTGGAGCTATATTAAAAGGACTTGATCTAGTCGTTGAAGCTTTTTCTGTTTTACCTAATTTACATTTACATATAATTGGTCCAGCCTCTTATGAGAAAGAATTTTCTGAAGAATATAAAAAAGAACTTAATTTACCAAATATTCACCGTTATCAAAGACCAAAAATTTCTAAAGACGGAATAATGACCGTAAGTGAAAAACTTTTCAGTGAAATCGCGAATCAATGTGCTTTTATAATTTACCCTTCTGCTTCAGAAGGAACTTCTGGTGCAGTTATTCAGGCAATGCATACCGGAATAATACCTGTAGTGACTAAAGAAACGGGTTTATCTGAAAACTCTCCCTCTATTATAATCGAAGATCAGTCTGTAGATTCTATAATTTTATTATTACAAAAGATATCAAAAACAAACCCAAAAGATTTATACAAAACAGCTTATGATTCATGGAAATATGCAAACAAACATCACACAAAAGAAACATTTAGCAAAGCCTATACTAATTTTATTGATAATATATTAAAAATATGAACAATCCTTTAATTTCAGTAATAATACCAACTCATAATAATTCTTCAATTTTAGAAGAAGCTGTTGATTCAATAATTAAACAAACATACAAAAACCTCGAAATAATAATAATTGATGATAATAGCTCTGATAACTCTTTTGATGTTGCAAAAAGACTTGAAGAAAAAGATAAGAGAATAAAAGTGTATTCTCTTCCTTTCAGTGATCCAAATCGTGTAAATAAAAAAGGTAGAAATATAAACGCTGGATATATGGCAAGGAATTATGGTTTTGAAAAATGTAATGGAGAATGGATTACATTTCAAGACGATGATGATATTTCTCTACCAAATAGAATTGAAACTCAATATAACTTGGCAAAAAAATACAACTCCAACCATGTTTGTATAAATTGGAAAAGAGAATATAAGGAGGAAAATAAAGTAAATTTAGATGACGAAACTAAATTAATAGATAATATTTACTTATATAAGCTATCTCAAAAAACAAAAGGTTTAATGTATAAATTATTTGGTAAGCTGAATTCTCATATACCGTTTGAAATAAAAACAATAAGAATAATTAACAAAGCTTTTTTTGGTTCTTTAGAACCATATCCTTTATGTGCAAGTGTTCCAATAGTAAAAAAAGAAGTAATAAGCAAAATAAAATTTAGACAATTAGATAATAGGGTCTGGTCATCATTTACAGGAAGAGGTGCTGACAGAGATTTTAATTTTGCCGTCGCTGAAAAATATAAAAATAGTATTTGTTTCGATATTCCTCTATACATATGGAGAGCATAAAAAAACTAATTTTTCTCTATAACAGAAACCCCTTTCTTTCGAACAACCATACTTGCACATTCATTTGCATATTTTATAGATTCTTCAATATCTTCAGTTTCAGCATATTTTACAAGAAGTGCAGCAAAAAAACTATCCCCTGCACCAGAAGTGTCTTTTACCTCAACTTTATTTACTGGATATGTTTTATTTTTAAAAATAGCTCCTTCTCCACCTTTGGTACAAATTATTTTATTTTCTAAACCCTTAAGTATTGAATCTTTAGAATGTTCATATTCATAATTATTAATTTTTATAAACTTCACTTTAGAAACCCAATCTCCTAAAACTTTTTTAGTATCAATAAAAACATTATTATGATTTTCACAAATATATTTTATATCACCCTCATGAAGAAAACCTTTATTATAATCTGAAATAGCAATAATGTCGTAATCAAAAGATATATCTTTAAGATTAATTCTTTTTATATTATGATCTGTATCCACTCTAACAAACATATGGTTACTAACATTATGCATATATCTAGTTTTTGTAACATCTTTCCAGTTTGAATTTGTAAGAATATCACAAATACCTTCAATATTTTTCACATTTCTTTCTACATTTTTTGCCATCCCAGGGTTTTCTGTTTGGTTTATAATTCCTAATACTGGAACTGGAATATCAGGACACAATCTGTTAGCCTTACAATATACAAATATATCTCGACAACTTTCTCCTATAATTAATATTTTTTTAATCATATTGTTTCTATTTTATTCGTTCTAGTATTGTAAAATGGAGCTTTTTTCAAAAAGAAGTTTATTGCTTCCTCAGATTTCATAAAATAACGATTATTATTTTTATCTCGATGTTCTTTTACTGTCGCCATTACAAAACCTTCCTCTGGTGTCAAGGGTCTCAAATCTCCAATTTTATCTTTTTTTACAAAAAAAGCATTTATTCCCTGGCGATTGCAACCCACAAAAAAATACCCTTTCTCTTTTGCTAAATCACATAGCGACATCAATGATGCGCCACAGTATAAAGTTCCATAATCGCTTTTTGTTCTGACAAAATCTGCTCTATATGGAATTGAAATAGGTTTCAATCCAAAAAAAGAATTATACTCAACAATAACTATGTCTGGATTAATTTTCAATGCTTTCCATATCCAATAATCATTTCCATCAATATCTATATTAAACAAACCAATTTCTTTGAATTTAATTAAATCATTTATATTTTCCATAGTTACAAATGCTTGTTTTGCTTCAATATCAAATATAGAATAAAATTCACTATTTTTTAATGAATCAACTTTTGATCCATCTATCGCAAGACCAGACCAATTATTATGTTGTAGAAGCAATCTAGTATCTGGCTGTGTATATGTTCCTGCACCTATGTCTACAAAAGTTTTTGGAGTTTTAACTTTACTAATTAAGTATTGAATAATTCCATCATCACCCCCTTGAGAAAAAACACTAAATTCTGCTTCGTGAATATTTTTCAAAGTTCCTTTTCTTAATAACGACTCCGTTAGAAGTTTACCTAATAATATTTTCTGTTTATCTAACTCATTTATAACCAATTTTTCTACTGTATTAATTTTATTGTCAAAATTAACATAATTATATATCTTTTTTTTAATTTTTTTGAATAAAGTTTTCATATAATTTTATAAAATTTAAAATAATAAACTTTCATAAATAACACCAAATCACAAAAAACTACTATAATTAAAAAACTTTTTAATACCTACTTTTTCTTTCTACTATCATCACAGGACCATTAGATAATTGAGCTGTTTTAAAAGCTTTTAAAACATCAACTCCTGTCACCGGATCAAAAACTGGAAAATCTACTAAAACCTTAAAACTCTTTGTAAAATCTTGAGAGTGAGTAGGCCCTGAATAAAAAGGACCTGCGTCTGCTGATACTGCTCTTATTATTACTGGAACCCTATATTCTCCATGCGAAATTCTTTCAATTTTATCCATATGATTACAAATTGCATCAGCTGCTACTAACATAAAATCATGTCTTTCAAAATATATTACAGGAATAAATCCCTCAAAAGACATTCCTATAGCTAATCCTGACATAAGGTTTTCTGCCACTGGTGTTTCTATTTTTTGTTCATTTGGAACATCCTTTAATGTTCCCATAGCATCACCTCTTTTTACATTATATCCTAAGAAAACTGCTCCTTTTTCTCCTAACTCTGTCATAGATTGAATTACAGCATCTTTGTATGTTATATCTGATCCTTCCAATTCTTTAAAGGAAGGAAATATTTGTTTTTTTAACAAAGGAAAATATTCTTCATCTGTTTTCTTAATAGCCTTTGATAGATCAATCATTCCTGGTTTTCTAGCATGAGGATATGGAATATCATAATTATATTTAATTACAGAAGGAGAATCCCATTTGTAGTCGGCCATATTTCCCCACCTCTCTTCATTAGAGGCTTCTACTGATCTATTATTATTTTCAATAATAAAGGTACAAGGAAGACCTAAGCCATCTACATATCGCACGGCTTCAAAAAGATGACCTGAATCTTCATTTGCATCACCAACAAAACACCAAACTTTTTGTTTTGATTTTTTTTTCTTTAAGGCCAGAGCTATACCAGCTGCTATAGCAGGGGTACCTCCAATAATAGCTGAACAAAAAAAGTTTTTCTTCCGATCATATATAAACATACTTCTTCCATTTAATATTTTTTCTTTTAACTCTTCTGGAGAAACACCATGCAATAATGCATGATAATGATTTCTGTGGTTTGAGATAACATAATCTCCTTCTTTTATATTTTTAAAAATATCAATTAATTGATCTTCGTTTCCTCCTGATAAATGAAAAAGAAAAGGAAGTTTATTATCCATATACAAATCACCTATTTCATTTTCAAAAGCTATTAATTCTTCTTTAGTCCATTGTTTTCTCATATTATTTTACATTTTAATTATTATCCTACCTGCTTGACCTTTTTTTACTAAATCTATTACCTCGTTAATTTGTTCTAATTTCATTTCGTGACTAATTATATTATCAATCTTCAACATACCTTCTTTATGTAAAACAATATATCTTTGTATATCTTCACTAGGAGAAAATTGTCCACCTTGGGTTGCCTTTATTGATTTACCATTACCTCCAAATAAATGATTAGCATTTTTTATTTCTATACTTTCCCCTGGTTTAGATTGTCCAACTAAAATATATCTACCTTTACCTGAAAGAAGTGGTAATGTTTCTTCTATACTTTCTTTATTACCAGAGGTATTAATTATAATATCAACTTCCTTTATTCCAAACTTATCTTGAAGTGTTTCTTGTAAATTTTCCTTTTTAGAATTTATATAGATATCAACACCAAAAGATTTACATACCTCCCTTTTGTTTTCATGTATATCAACACCTATTATTGGTGAAGCACTAAATAATTGTGCTGCGCTTATAAGATTAATCCCTAAACCACCAATACCAACAATCATAATACTTTCTCCTAACTTAAAATCTATTTCATTTTCTATTGTTGCAAGAGCTGTTGACAAACCACACCCCAAAAGAGCACAGAGTTCATCAGGAGTTTCCTGAGGAACTGATGTAATTCTATTTTCTGAAGCAATAGAATATTCACTAAGAGTAGTGACCTTTCCACCTCCAATTGTTTTTCCATTATAGATATATTTTGGAAAATCTGCCTCAATCCCATCCCCTTTTCTCCAATGCATAACCACTTTATCACCTTCTTTTACTGTCGTAACACCTGGACCAATCTTTTCCACAATTCCACATCCTTCATGTCCGAGAAGATGAGGTACGTAACCTGCATTATTTTTATGCCCAGCTATTTCTTGCAATTGGGCACCACAAATACCACTAGTTAAGACTTTTACTAAAACTTGGCCTACAGATAAATCTGTTAATTCTACATCAGCCACTACCAAAGGTTTATTTATTTCATTTAATATTACAGCTTTCATATTTTAAACATTTTAATTAATTATTATTGTGTAATTTTCTATTAATTATAAACCCAATAAATGCTATACTAGGTTAAGTAATTAGATAATATAAAGGTAATTTTATATTAAAAAGAAGAATATGTCTACAATAATATTATATCATCACCTAGGTTTGGGTGATCATGTTATGTGTCACGGAATCGTCCGAGAATATTGCAAAAAATATGATAAAGTTTTAATCTTTTCAAAACCTCATAATTATGAGTCTGTTTCTTTTATGTTTCGAGACATACCCAACCTAGTAATCATCAAAAGTGACGATACTACCATAAATAAATTCATCCGAATCAATACTTCTAAATCTGAAGCACTAAAATATGATGAAGCAAAAATCTTGGGATTTCAATATCTAGATAAAGAGAACGATATTCCTCTCGAATGGCAATTTTATCAACTTGCTGGCATTCCGCTTGAAAAAAAATGGAGTAGTTTTTTTATTAAAAGAGATCTTGAAAAAGAGCAAACTTTTTTTGAACGAATAGCTCCTAAAAAAGATTATGTGTTCTTGCATGAAGACATTTCGCGAAAATATACCATCAATAGAAAATTAATTAATAAAGACTATATTATATTCTCTCCTGAAATAAAATTCACAGACAATTTTTCTGATTATTGTACGATTATTGAAAAAGCAAAAGAGATTCATGTTATTGATTCTTCATTTATGTTCCTTATTGATTGTCTTCCTTATAATAACCCCAACCAAAAACTCTATATTCATCGATACGCAAGAGATAATAATGAATGGCAACTTCCAATTCTAAAAAAAGATTGGCGTATACTTATTACAGAAACAAGCAAACTAGATCCTTTGAAAGATTTCATAATGTTGTTTTCACGATTTAAAGTACCAATCCTAAGACACTCATTTTTTAAAAGAGCTGTGCGTAAAATATTTCGGATAATGAATTGGTCAATGATTCGAAGAAAGAAAACTGACATACTAGCTCTTATCAGACGATATGTACCTGGAAAATCATTTTCTACTGTCTCTTTAAATAAAGATGATCTTTATATATCAACAGCAAAATCAATGGGAGCTACAAAAACAACTATTATAGATCTAAATATTCTAAAGAAAGATGATACCGCTGATATAGTATTTTATTCCAATATATTATTTAAAGACCCTAATCTAATTAATTTATTAAAAAAACTTCATTCAGTAACAAATCAAATATTAATTCTTAATATTATACCTATTTCAAAAAAACCAAATAAAAAATATATAAAAAATATTGAATCAATGTTTAAACAAGTTGGATTTGAGGTAAGAGAAAAACACATATTACCCCTTGATATATGTTTTGTATGTCGAGTAATTCCAATTAAATAATAAATATGAAATTTTCAATAATCACTCCCACATATAATAGCGAAAAATATCTTACAGAAACAATCGAATCTGTCCTTTCTCAAAAAGGTGATTTTGAAATTGAATATATAATTATTGATGGAGGTTCAACTGATAAAACCATTGAAATAATAAAAAAATATTCTGAAAAATACCCAATTAAATGGATTTCCGAAAAAGATAATGGAATGTATTCTGCTATTAATAAAGGTTTTTCAATAGCGACTGGTGATATATTCGCTTGGATAAATTCTGATGACATATATTTACCAAACGCTTTCCAAACAATCTCAAAAACCATAAAAAAATATCCAGAAATAGACTGGTTAAAAGGTACAACCCTAATCTCTAACGAAAAACTAAACACCATCAAAAAATCTCCTTGTTATATCTATAATCAAAAATGGATTGAAAAAGGAATTTATGGAAGAAATGCCTACTTTATTCACCAAGATAGTGTTTTTTGGACAAAAGAATTGTGGAATAAAGTTAGTAAAATAGATGATAAACTAAAATTAGCTGGTGATTACGATTTATGGATAAAATTCGCAAAACTCTCTTCTCTTTGGTCAATAAACAAACCTATTAGTCGCTTCAGAAAAAGAATGAATCAATTAAGCAAAAATATGAAAGATTACAGAAAAGAACAAAAAGAAATTTCATCTGAACAAAAAGATCTCTTAACATTTAAAATAAAATTATTTTTTTGGTTAAAAACAAAATTACCCACAATATTTGAACCAATATTTATTTTTAAATACAAACTTTTATTTTGGGATAGAAACAAGTACTATATAAATATTGAAAATAATGAACCAATAAAGAGAAAAGTAAATTCTTATATAGCTAAATGAAACAAGAAATTAGAAAAAAATTAAAAAAAATAGCCCCGCTAAAAATTTTAGTTGTTTCTTGTTGTGCTATAAAAAATAAATATAGTTTTTTTAAAAAAATCAGTTTTTTAATTTCATTTTTCAAAGATTATAGAAAATACAAAAAAATAAATAAAAATGAAAATTTTGATTTAAAAACAGAAGATTTATTTCCTCGCATTTACGATAAAAGTTCCACTACCCCATTAGACCCTGTATATTTTCTACAAAATAATTGGTGTGCTAAAAAAATATTTGAAAATAAACCAGAAAAACATTTTGATATTGGTTCAGATGCTAAATTTATTGGTTTGATCTCTCAATTTACCCCTACAACAATGATTGATATTAGACCTTTAGTTATTGAACAAGAAAACTTATCTTTTATAGAAGGTGATATTTTAAACCTACCCTTTGAAAATAATGAAATTAAATCCTTAAGTTCTCTTTGTGTAATTGAACATATTGGATTAGGTAGATATGGAGATACCCTTGATTCTCTAGGTTCAGAAAAATCAATTAAAGAAATCAAACGAGTTTTAGCAAAAGAAGGAAATTTATATATTTCTGTCCCAATTGATAATAAAAACCGTACTTATTTCAATGCTCATCGTTCTTTTACCAGAGATTATATTCTAGAATTATTTGAACCTTTGCAATTGATTGAAGAAAAATATATTTACGGAAATAATACCCAAGATAATTACCAATCCGAAAAAGGCTTCGGAACAGGGCTTTATTGGTTTAAAAAATAATCATGAATAAATACCTACAAAAAGGATATATTCACAAACCTCGTTGGTATAGTTTCTATCATCAATATCAGAATATTTTTAATCTTAATCCTAAGAATGTATTGGAAATTGGAGTCGGTGGTGGAATTGTAGCAAATATATTAAGAGAAAATAATATAGATATAACAACAATTGATAATGATCCAGAGACCAATCCTGATATAATAGGGAGTGTTTTAGAAATACCGTTAAAAGATTATTCGTTTGATATGGTGGTAGCATTTGAAATTCTAGAACACTTACCGTTTGAATCATTTTCTATAGCATTAAAAGAAATGCGTCGTGTAGCAAGAAAAAATATTATCATATCTTTACCTGACCACGGAAAATCACTATTAAGATTAACTCTCAAAATTCCATTCATTAAAGAAAAAAATATTCAGTTAAGAATTCCTGCAATTAATAACAAAAAATATTGGAAACCTTCTGGACATCATTGGGAAATGGGAAATATTGATTATTCTTACAATAAAATAGCTAAGGAAATAAATAATAGTGGGCTCAAAATAATAGGAAGCTATATACCAAACGAAAGTGCTTGGACTAGATATTTCATCTTAAAAAAATATGAGTAATCAAATAGCACAATCAAAAGCACGCTTTATTGATCTAATGTTATTTTTTACTTTTTTTCAAAAAACTATGGGAAAAAGATGGGTTTCTAAATGGTTAAAAAACTATAAGTTAGCAGAACAAGAACTTTCTATCCTTCCTCGTATTCTGAAAAAAGATTCAATTATTTTTGATATTGGAGCAAATAGAGGAGAGCTTAGTTTCTTTTTTGCTACTAAATGCAATGCTAAAAAAGTATTTGCTTTTGAACCACAAAATAGGATGTTTGGGATACTTAAAGGTGTTGCTGAAAAAATAAAAAATATAATACCGATTAACATAGCTTTTTCCGATTCCACGGAGAAAAAAGTTTTAAATATACCTGTAAAAGCTACTGGTAGATATACTCCTTCGGCTTCTTTTGATCAACTCGATGAGGATAAATTAAAAAAGGAGAAAGTGGAAATTGACATACTTGATAATTTTATAATAAAAAATAATATTACAAAAATAGATTTTATAAAATGTGATACTGAAGGTCACGAACTTGCAATATTGAAAGGATCTGAAAAAACTCTCATGATATTAAGACCAATATTATATATTGAAATAAAAGATATTAATAAAGAACCATTATTTGATTTACTTAAAGAAAAAGAATATCGTCCTTATCAATGGAATAATAAAATATCTAGTCTAGTAACGGTAATCAATGAACAAAATACTCAATCAGAAAATTATTATTTCTTTCCTATTGAAAAAGAATCTTATATTATAGAGATAATAAAAAATAAATGAAAAAACAACAAAAAAAAGCAATAATACTACAACATAACGGAAGAGGACAAATGGCAAACCAATTATGGAATTTTATATCTATATATGCCTATTCTCTAGAAAAAGGATATAAATGTAGAAATTACTCTTTTTTTGAATATTCAAAATATTTTAATATACCAGTCGGTAATTGGTTTATAAACTTAAAATTTTTTGTGAATTTCAATATTGTAGAGAAGATATTTGGCTTTAAGAAAACACAAGACCTTTGGAGAAAAATATATAAATTATTTATTGTTTTACCTTTTGAGAAAATTTTTGAAAATAAAATAGTTTTTTGGTCTAACTCAGCAGACAAAGATGGTACTTATCACCTACCTCCTTCTAAACCAAGCTCAGGAAAACTTTTAGAATTGGAAAATTCTAATTCTAATGTAATTTATTTTCATTCATGGCTTTTTAGAAACCCAGAGGGAATAACAAAATATCGAAAAGAAATTCTTGAATATTTTAAACCAAAAGAAAAATATACTCGACCTGTTGAAACAAAAATTAAAGAATTAAAGAACCAATATAAAAATATTATTGGTGTTCATATTCGTCAAAAAGATTATAAAAAATTCAGAGATGGACGATATTTTGTTCCACAAGAAAGAATTAATGAAATATTGGGTGAGTATTTAATAGAAAAAAAGAAAGACTCAAAAGAAACAATATTTATAATTACCTCAGATGGACCTGTTAAAGAAAATATTTATTCTAATTTAAATATTGAAATAAGTAAATATAATCCAATTGAAGATTTATACTTATTATCACTTTGTGATGTAGTAATTGGTTCAAATAGTACTTATGGAAATTTTGCATCTTATTACGGAAATAATCCTCATATTGTTTTCCAAAAAGAGAAAATTGATTGGGAATATTATAAAGAAAAAAATAAATATTTTGAAAATAAATACTGCACAATAGTACAGTATTAATTAATAAATTCTGTTATTGTTTTCGCTCTCTTATCCCAGGTCTGACTTAAAATATGATTATATGCATTTTTAGATATTCTACTCTGTAAATCAACATCTAAAATTAAGTCTTTTATTGATTTTGATAATTTTAAGGGATCATCTGGGTCAACAAAATAGACCATCTCATCATCCACAACTTCTCTAATAGACGGAATATCACTGGCTATAATAGCTCTCTGAGAAGTCATATACTCAAATAACTTCATTGGAGAAGTGTAATATTTTGAAATTTTTTCTTTAGCAGTATTTGGTAATACCAAAATATCTGCTGCCTTTTGCCAAATAGGAATTTCTCCATGTTCTTTATTCCCTACAAACAAAACATTTCTATTATATTTCTTTTTAAAATTTTCAATATCATCTTTAGTTCCTCCTACAAAAATAAAAAGAAAGCTATCATCTAAATACTCAATAGAATCTGCTAAAATATTAGTTCCTTTCCAACCATACAAATGCCCTGTATATATAATAATCTTTTTATCTTTTGGTAAATTAAGTTTTTTCCTTGCTTCTTCTTTTGAAAGTTTAATATCAAACATTTTAATATTAACTACATTTGGTTGGTGTAAAACTTTATTCCTCGAAACCCTTAATTTGTCTACAGCTTTATTGACTTTCCATTCATTATGAATAAGCACCCATTTAACTTTTTTCATTAAAATTTTATAAAACCAAAAATTGGATTCTGGAAAATCATGCATTTCATAGAAAGTTCTTTTAAAAGGAGAAATAAATAAAGGAAATGTTTCATTTGAATAAATGACATCCTCTTTTTTTACTTTAAATAATAAATAAAAAAAAGTACTTATTGAAAATGTTATAAAACTAATATAAAAAGCAATTTTCTTTGAAAAACTAAATAAATCAATTACAGGAAGAAATTTAATAGAAAAATTATTAGATACTGAATAATACAAAAAGGGGTCTTTTTTAATACGATCTAATCTTCTAGGGACTAATAAAACCACTTTCCATCCTGATTTAGAAAAAGATGCGCAATTCTCAGCTGTGAATATAGAGGCAGCCTTCTCACTTGGAAACCTACCGTGGAATATTAAAAATAATGTTTTCATAAGTCCATATTATGGCTATAATTATAGCAAATTTGGTGTTATACTCAAATACAATGAAATTTTATTATTTAAGTACAAATAACTCATATCCCCAAAATAGACATCTTATAGATGGATTGATAGAAAATGGACATAAAGTATTTGAGGTTGAAGAAAAAAGCCAAGGAATTGGTAAGTATATAAAAATTATAAAAGACTTTTGGCCCCAAAGACATTCTTATGACGCTGTAATAATAGGACTGACATCTCCTCATTTTGTACCAATCATCAGATTGATTTTTTTCAAAAAAATTATCTATAATGGGGGTTTTTCACAATACGAAGCTAATATAATATCTAGAGCTACAAATAAAAAAATGTCCCTTGGTGCCTTAAAATGGTGGATTAAAGATTTTATTTCATTTCTATTATCGTCAAAAATTCTTTTGGAAAGTAACGCTCAAATTGATTATATTCATAAACTATTTTTTGTACCAAGAAAAAAACTTATACGAGCTTGGGCTGGAGTAGACGAAAAAGAATTTTTCTTTGATAAGAACATAGAAAAAAATAAAAAATTTACAGTTCTCTTTAGAGGTAGATTTTTACCCGAATCAGGGATAGACACAGTTATTAAAACAGCAAAACTTTTAGAGAAGGAAGATGTTTATTTTCTTATCATAGGTCATGGCTTTTTATATAAAATTGTAAATCCTCTTATGGAGAAACTACATCCTAAAAATATAAATATGATTGAAAAAACTCTTTCTTTTAATGACCTTAGAGAAAAGATGTTATCCTGTCATATTAGCTTAGGACAATTAGCAAATAATAAAAGACTATCTAGAACTCTACCTTGTAAATTATTTGAAAGCCTAGCACTTAAACTTCCTTATTTAACAGGAAAAAATACAGCCACTCTTGAGCTTTTAAAAGAAAATCAAACTTGTTTGGTAGTTGAACCAGCAAATCCTAAGAAATTAGCTGAAAAAATTCTCTATTTAAAAAATAATCCTGAAATACTTGAAAATATAGCTGAACAAGGTTATAAACTTTATAAAGAAAAACTAACATCAAAACAATTAGCAAAAGAATTTGTTAGATCTTGTTTTTAAAATAATTTCTCAATTCTCAAAACAAAAGACAAAGCAAAAATTGAAGGGGATATTTTAGTTAGAAAATTCATTCCCTAAAAGGTGTTCATTATATAGATATAAATATTTTATATTTATTTCTTTGTGACAACAAAATAACCAAGAGGTATCCTCTTTGCTACATTTCTGTATCGTTTAGAAATTTTATAAAACAATTTATCAATAAAAACTGCAATATTTTTGAATATTAATTTAAGAAATGTAGGAAATACACCTGCAATAGATTGATAAAATAGAGAAAAAACACCTAAACCTATTTCATCTATCTCTATATTAGTAAAGTTATGATCTTTTAACATCCTTTCTATTGCTGAACGCGTATACCTAAAATAATCATCAGGGCTACCGTGGATGTGGTGCATATAAGGAACAGTGAAAACAAATTTTCCACCCTTCTTGAGGATCCGGGATGTTTCTGATATAACATTATCAAACTTATATATATGTTCTAGAACATTCATACTCAAGACGGCATCAAATTTTTCACTTTCAATTGGAAAATTTTTTTGTATATCAAAAACCATATCACAACCATACTCAGGATTGATATTAACTGTAGTAACTATATGCTCACCTTTAATCAACTTATGGTATTCCGAATTTGAATTACCACCGAGATCAAGAATAGAGCCTTCAATCTCAAGCTTATTTAATTTCTTATATTCTCCGTCTCGGATTATAGAATATATTTTCATTTTTCTAATTTTATCACAAAAGAAAGTGCAAAAACTGAAGGGGATATTTTAGTTAGAAAATTCATTCCCCAAAAGGTGTTCATTTTAATATCCATTATTTCTAAACCATTATCTTTTAACATCTTCTTTAATACTTTTAAATTAAACCAATAAATATGCCCTTTATTTTTAGTATTATTTTCTGGAACTTTACCTAAAAACATTTGAATTCTAGCAGGTAAGGAATTGAAATTTGGAACACTTATTATTATATTTTTTTTAGAAACTCTTTTTGCTTCTTTTAAAAGATATTCTGGAGAATAAAGATGTTCTAAAACATCAAGAATAACAACATAATCAAATTCATTCTCTGAAAACGGTAATTTTTCTGAAGAAAAATCACATAAAGAAACATTCAAATCTTTTTCTTTACACTTTTTGATCCCCTCTTCTGAAATATCAATTCCTTTTGGAATAAGTCCTTTTTCTCTTAACATCTTCATAAATAAACCATCCCCCGAGCCAATATCAAGAATTTCTCCATGGTCTATCATATTTAGAGCCACCTTATGTCTAAAAACAATATCTTGTTTTTTTTCTTTCCAATATTTATTTTCAAAAGTTTTTACACTCATATCATTTAATTAGTTATTTCTTCTCCTAAACTTTTAGTTAATGATTCTAAATTATTATTCTTGATACACTTATTTAAATCTAAAGCTAATCTACTCCTTTCTTCTAATGACGAAGTTAAAAATTGTTTAAGTTTTTTTGAGAGAGTAATAAAGTCATCTTCTGGAAAAATAAATTCCTCGCCTACCAAATCTTTAAAATCTTGACTAGTCACTAAAGTTAAACAACCACAGACCACTGATTCAAATATTGTCTTATCAAACATTCCACTCTTACTGCAATTAACAAATATACTGTGAGAACGATAATAACGAAATGTTTCAGTATTTGGAAAAGCTCCCACAAAATTTACTTTATCACTTATACCTAATTCTTCTACTCTCTTGGTTAGCCTTTCAGAATAACTTGAATCAGTTTTTGATGGTCCTCCAACAAATGTTGCTACAAATTCTATCCCTTGTGATTCTAAAACACCCAAAGCTTCTATAAGAATATGAAGACGTTTTGATATATCAAGACGACCCAAAGAAAGTATAGAATTAGGAATTTTTTCAATAGACTCATCCAAGCGACAAGAACTCTCATCAACCCCAACCGGCATTAAAACAGTTTTTTTAAATCGTGCCGTATATGAAAAACGAGATGTACAAAATACTTTTTTACAGAAAAAAGAAGCTATATTAGTTAAAATACTACCATCATAATGATTTCTCCACATATACATATTCTTACGAAAAATTCGCCAAAATAAGCCTCCCAAGAGGATATATTCTTGATTCATATGAACAAACACACTCTCATAAGAGCGACGTAAATTCCATATCAATTTATAAAATCTAATTACATATAATATTTTCTTTGTAAACCAATTTCCTTGAATATTTTCTTTTCCTAAAGAATAAACGTTCACATTTGACGGAAAATCATATATACCTTTCTTAAGACATATAATATCTATTTGCTCAAATCTCTTAGCAAAAGAAAGAACCCATCCATGAAAAAAACCCAATTGAGAGTCAGTTTTGTCTATAGTTTGTGTAAGTATTAGTAATTTCATTTGACTTTTTTTTATATAATATACTATGTAAGTAATCACCACGAAAAGTCCCCTATGAGGTTTTGTCTTTATAGAGTCCTTTTCTTTTTATAATAAAGCTTCTTATCTAAATTATTCATAAATCTTAAATAAAATCTAATTATTTTCTTTCTTTAGTATTTTTATTTATTATCATACCTATCAACAGGTAGATTCACAACTCCTTCCCAAATCTTTTGAAGATTCTTTAAATATTCATTCTTTATCTGTGGAATTTTTTGTATAAAATCAGCATAAGCTTTTTCTTTGAATTCAGACAGGGTTTCAGGATGTTGTTGTGCTCTAATAATATTATCTACCAAACATTCTTTATCACCAACATCACATAAGAGAGAATTATTACTATTCAAGAGCTCTCCTACAATACCAACTTTAGTAGTAAGAATAGGACAACGAGAAATAATCGCTTCTACCAAAGACAGTCCGTATCCTTCATAATCAGAAGTGGAAAGAAATAAATCAGCCGATTTAAAATATGAAATAGGGTCATTCGCCCATCTTTTGAAGATGATATTTTCTTCTAATCCAGTTCTACGTGCTTGTTTTCTTAAAGTTTTCTTCATAGAACCTTTCCCTACTATAATTAATCCTGTTTTAGGAAACACTCGGACAATTTCTTTCATAGTTTCAACCGCTATAGAAATATTTTTCTCTTTTTCTAAACGACTCATTATTAGGATAATAAATTTAAAACGAGGATAATCTTTATGTAAATCAAGATCTGATGTTTTTTGATGAATAAAAACCGTATCAACGAAAATAGGTAAAACGGTTGTTTTCTCCTGTAATTTTTTAGATAACGATAATTTAATTCTTTTAGAAACAGCTCGAATATGATCAGCTTTCGGTAATAAAAATTTTGCAATTAATGATCTAATTCTGTTTGAAAATGAATGTTTGATAAAATAAATATTAAAAAGATCTGTATGAATTTGAAGTTCTAATTTAGAATTTAATTTTTTAGCAATTCTCCAAGCAATAAAACCAGTTTCATAAGGATCTTGAGCTGTAACCAAATCTATTTCTTTAATTCTAATAGCAATTTTAATAGCATCAAAAAAATATCTAAATTTACTAGATGAATTGGTTGGATAAACCCAGACATTATTAGCTATTTTTGTCTTTTTCTTGAAATGATCTTCTGTTCCTTGTCCGACCTTAGGTTTAGGATTATCTTTATTCAAAATAATAATATGAAGTTCATTTACAAGAGTACCGTAACTAAACATACGCTGACGAACCGCAGAATTTTCATCAAATATATTCCTATCTATACTTAACATTAATATATTCATAGAATTATTGTAGCAAAAAATTTATATTTTTGTGATTTTTAGTAATTTTTCTAATTGATCTAAAGTATTTTGAATTGAAAATTGCTGAGACTTAATAAAAGCATTTTTCACTATATCTTCTCTGAACTCATTATTTTTCAAAACCTTAATAATTGAATCAATAATTTGTTGTTTGTTATTTGGTTCAATTAAAATACCTTCTTTATTATTTTCAATCAATTCTGGATTACCTCCAATATTTGTAGTTATTATGGGAGTTTTCAAATTAGCCACTTCAATTAATTGATGAGCAAAACCTTCATATTGTGTATTGAGAATAAACAAATCAGCTTCCTCCATACATTTCAAAGTTTTTTCCCTCTCTAATTGTCCTGTTAAAAACACATCATCTCTTAAATTTAATTTATTTATAATTTTTTCCAAATTCTCCTTTTGAGGACCACTTCCAATTATTTTTAACTTTAAATTAGGATAATTTTTTAAAATTTCTGGCATACATTCAATTAAAACATCAAACCCTTTCCAAGGAACTAATCGCCCTACTGACAAAAGTACTTTTTCTTTATTAGTTGATTCATCCTTTATATCATTTGAAAATACAACTTCTGATTGTTGAGAAATTTTAATCCCATTATATATAGCATTTATTTTACTTGTCTCAATTCCCCAATTAGAAATAATTCCTTTAAAATATTGACTAGGAACTATAATCATATCAGCTGAATTAGCCACAGTTTTTTGAATTTTTTTAAAAACACGAACCATAAAAGAATATCCTTTATTTTTCGCTGAAAAATCATCAAGGTTATCTTTAACATCAAATCGTTGAACTCCTTGTTCCCAAGCATAATCTCCTGCAATTCGTATAAAAAATCTTTTATTTAAAATTTTAGAAGCCAACATTGTAGGTAAACCTACACTCACAGGATCTTGAGCATAAATAATACCCACCCCTTTACTTTTTTTAAGAATCTTAAAAAAATAAATAATATGCCGAATTATTTTAGGTAAAAACCTCACTTCACCAAAAGACAAAACATCAACTTCAATACCTCTTTTAGGTAATTCATCAAAAAGTAACTTGGAATAAGTTGCTGGTCCCCCAATATCTGGAGGATATACACCTGTAGTAATTAATATTTTCATCAGACTACTCAATCAGTAATGATTATTTCTTCAAATTATTAACGATTAATTCTTTAACTTTCTCTTTAAAATTAGTATCAGGATTAAAACCTAGTTTTTCTTTGGCTTTACTGATATCTGCCCAATTTTCTTTAACATCCCCGTTCGGTAAATCAATCTTATTAACTTTAAATTCAAAAGGGATAGTTTTCTTAAAAATATCTAAGAGTTCGGATAAGGTTGTAATTGTTTGTCCTCCTAAATTAAACACTTCGTGGTTATCCTTTTGGTTATAATCTATTAACTTTATAACTCCATCTACTAAATCCCCCACATAAGTGTACCCCCTCTTTGTATTTCCTTCCCCAAAAAATGTAATTGGTCTACCAGAATTAATTTGCCATAACCATTTATCTATAACTTGATCATTTCTTCCATTTTCACCATAACAAGTAAAAGGTCTAACAATAATTGTTTTAATAGGAGAAGCTTTTGCAAGATATTCTGTACTTACTTTTGTCACAGCATAAAGAGACTCAGGGCTTAATTCTTCTGTCTCTGCATTAGGTGGTGTCTGACTACCATAAACTGAACTAGAACTAAAAATAATAACTTTATCTATTTCATATTCTTTAGCACATCTTAAAATATTATTTGTCCCAATAATATTCGTTGTGATATATTCATCTGGAAATTTCTCACTAGTTCTTACCCCTGCTCTAGCTGCTAAGTGAATAATTGTATTAATTGGATTTTCTCTAAATAATTTATCCAATCTAAAATAATCTCTTAAATCATCTCCGTCTACTAAATCGTATCCTATTATATTTTCCTCACCGAATTTATCTTGTAAATCCTTAAATAATCTTTGCCCGATAAACCCTTTATGTCCTGTTACTAAAATCATATTTTTTAATTATTTAATAAAATTTGAATATATTATTTATAATATCAGAAATCTATACAATTCCTACTATTTTCCCAAAATTAAAGAATCAAACACTTTTTTCATATCTAATGCAATTAAATTCCAATCATATCTATCTATAACCATTTGATGAGCATTTTCAATAATTCTACTTCTTAATTCATCGTCATCTATTATTTTTTTAATCTTTTCAGCTATTGATTCTGGATCCTTCACTTTACAAAATAAACCTGTTTTTTCATCTTCTAGAAAATCTACAATACCCCCTACTGGTGTAGCTATTACTGGTATCTTGGTCACCATAGCTTCCACAAAAGAGTTACCAAAACCTTCTGAAAGAGAAGCTCTCACAAAGACATCTGATATCCTCAAATACTTGGGTAATTCTTTGTAATCTACAAACCCTAAAAATCTAACCCTATTACCCAAATTATTTTCCTTAACAATTATTTCAAGTTTAACCTTATCTTCCCCTTCTCCTAAAATTAATAATTTAAAATTATTAGGTAAATAAATTATAGATTTTATTAAATCATCTATTGCATTCTTATAACTTAAACGGGAAGTTGTGATAATAAATTTATCTCCATCTTTTTTATCCATTTCCAATTTTAATTTATTTAATTCGTCTTCTGAATATTTTTGCGAAAAAACATCTACATCTACACCATTAGGAATTATCTCAATTGGACTTTTTGCACCCATATCTTTAGCCCAATCTGCTAGATATTTACTAATACATTGGATTCTATCTGCTTTTATAAAAATATTTTTAAATTGTCTTTTTATAAAACGAGTTTTTTTATAAATATACTCCAAACTATCTCCTTCTTGGAGAGTAAGTAAAAATTTTATATTAGGATTTTTAGCTTTAAATTTTGAAGCCGCTAAACCACCATGACTCGCCATCATAGCCCAAACAGTATTATAATTATTTTGCTTATGTAATTTCTGAGCTTTTCTATGTCCTAAAAAAGCCAATAATATTTTATCTATAAATGCATAACCAAAACCAAACCTAAAAACATTTACATTACCTATCTTTTCATTTTTAGGAAGATTCTTATCCATCCGAGCAGTTAATAAATCAAATTCTATATCTTCTATTCTGTCTGTAATTTCCTTTATAGCCACTTCAGCACCTCCTATAAGGGGATAATAGGCTGTAGAAAGTATTAATATCTTTTTGTTGTTCATTAACACGATTATAGCAAAAAAGACTTGTTTCAGCATCATTCAATTTAATAAAAGTCGGCTATCCGATAGCCGACTTACATAACCGAAATACATAAATATATTCTTTAAAACAAATATTTTGTTTTATTAAGTTTTAAGTTATTTTTAAAAAACTTCTCCTTGTTGAGTATCTAATCTAGTCACATAAACAATACCAATTACTGCAATCAAGATAATTCCTGATAATAATAAAGTCCATTTATTTAGAATAATATTCCCAGAATTGGAAACTTGGTAGGAAGTTGAATAATAAGAGGTTGGACCTCCGGTGATGCCTCCGGCGATATTAGCCGACTGAGTTTGTTCAATTAAATCATCAACTTTTTCAAAACTTTCGGAGGTTGGACCTCCGATTATCGTAGGCTCTGGTACTTCTATCACTATACTGGAGTTTTTCACAGAAATAGGATCTATCACGCTAGGACTTTTGATAGGGGTGTTTTTTTCTTTTTCAGCAACATAATTAAAAGCAACAAAACCATTAGGGTAAAGAAGTTGAACCTGATTATTTATTTGTGGAAAAAGACTTGTAATTCTTGATGAAAATTTTATATTCCCTTTAGCTAACAAAATAGTATCTTTAGGAATTGTAAAATAATTGTCATTTACCTTTAATCTCCACCAAGATAAATTAAATTCGTAATTAGATGGGTTTTGAAGTTCAATAAAATTATTATCAAAATCACTTCCTATTTTTGAAATAATAATATCAGAAGGAATTACCTTGATCTTTAAACGATCACTTGCGGTATATTTTCCAGATATAACATTTAAAACAACCATATAATCACTAGGATATTGATAAGTATGCAAGACATTTTGTCGATTGGACATTGTCCCGTCACCGAATGCCCAATGATATTCAGCATTTTCTAACGGTTTATTTTCTAGACCAAAGGCTTTAGCTTCAAAAAGAAAATCTGCTCCAGCAATAGGACTATCAAATAAAGGTACAATACGAGCAGAAATTTCTGGCTCAATATATTCCACCTCAGAAGTAGTCGTTGTACTACCGCTCAATGTTTGAGGATCTTCTATTCCAGAACTATCATCCACAGGATTTTCATCTAAAAAATTAGAAATCCCTACAGTAGGAATACTTGCTTTCCACTCACCATTTATTTTTTGAAGAGAATTTCCATCACCACTAGCTCCTTGTTCTTTTGAATATTCTACCCGATCAATTTCCAAATCCTCATTTTTAATTATCAAAATTTCACTTGTATTTTTTAAAGAAAAAGAACCATTAAATATGGTTCCTGAGAAAATAGGATTATCTTTCTTGAATTCATCTGGATTGTCAGCAAAAATAGCATATGATTTACTAGGAACGATAGCAGGTAATACTTTTCTGTTTTCAATATTTATTCTATGAGAAGTATCACCTGTAACAAACCGCCAATTTTTCAAATCAATATCTTCTGCACCAGAATTAAAAATTTCAATCCATTCACGACCACTATCAGATCCTTCCAAATCATACATTATTTCAGTAATTTCTATCTGAGCTAAAACAAAAATAGGAGTAAAGAAAATTAAAAAACTAAATACTTTGATTAGCTTCTTGATCTCCTTTTTCTTTTTTAAATCCGTCTGGTTTTTCAACATAGAGTGTTTTTTCCAAAATATCTCTAGATACCTCTTCTGGCTTCTTTGGGTCTTTGTTAACCAGTTCAATTTCAGACCTCTTTAAAACTTCCGAATTCAACTTATTTTCCCCACTTGCTATAATTTTCTCGACTACCGTTTTGTCCGCCATAGCTTTAGCGTCGGTAGAGACCTTGGCGGAGAGGGTAGAAAAAGAGGGAGTTTCTTTTTTCATACCTTCTAAAATGCCAGAAAGAGCAACTTTTAATTGTTGTCTATCCGCTATAGGAACTTTTTTTATATTATTCTCTACTTTATTTGTACTATTAAAATCTTTATTTACATTTCTTACCTCTGTACGTTTATCCCCTCCAGCGAATCTATTCTGTGACTGAAATTGCGGTCTAGATTGAGTTTGATATTGAGATTTAGAACTAGGGTATATTTTTTTGTCTTGCTTTCCTACTGTAACTTTCTTGACCGCCATAGTTTCAACAGAGGAGGGCTGATAACCCTCTTTCTTAATAGGAGCTTGATTAAGTGGTTCATGCCAATCACTTATCATTTTTTCAACCTTTTCTTTTGGTTGAGAAAATTGTTTTCGCGAAGCTTCTATAATTTCAGATTTAAATGAAATATCTGGCATCTCAATAGGTGGTAAAGTTTTAGCCGAAAAAGGCACCGAACCAATTCCGTCTATCATCAATCGTAAATAAATCTGAGCAAAACCAAGATTAACTATATCATCGGCATAAAAACTAGGAGAAAATTCTTTTTCAAAAATATCAGCATCGAAAGAACCTAAGCGGAAAATAATCATAGTTCCCACATTCCCGAAAACAGCCGCTCGTACATTATCAGGCATTTGTTCTATATATTGATGAGCAATAGTTAAATTAAGTTTATATTTTCGAGCTTCAGATAAAATATCAGCAAAAGATTCATTAGCAAAAGACTGAAATTCATCTACAAAGAAATAGAAATTAGGTAATTTATTTAATTCTGCCTGACTAACATCAGCTCGAGACATCGCTCCTAAATAAATTTTAGTAATCAACATACTTCCAAGTAAGTTAGCTGCATCTTCTCCTACCTGACCTTTTGAAAGATTAATTATTAAAATCTTTTTTTTATCCATTATATCTCTGACATCAAAAGAAGATTTTGTTTGCCCGATAATATTTCTTACAATCGGATTAGAAACAAATTGACCAATTTTATTTTGAATAGAGGCACCAGCTTCTTGCATATATCGTTCACCATACTTAGAAAATTCATCCACCCAAAAAGCTTTCACTGATGAATCTGTAATATTAGCAATTACTTTTTTTCTATAAATCTTATCTGAAAGCATCCTATTCACTCCCAATAAAGTAGCATCTGGATATTCTAAGAGAGCTAATAAAATATTATTAAGAATATATTCCATTCTAGCTGACCAAGCATCCACCCAGATTTTCTTAAAAGCACTCATTAAACCACTAGCAACGAGATGTCTTTTTGAATTATCTACATTTTCTAAAACATTAAAAGAAATAGGATTTTCCAAATCAAAAGGAGCGAAATAAATAACATCCTCTATTCGTTCTTCTGGAACATAATCAAGTAATAAATCAGCTGTCTTACCATGTGGATCCATAAATGCCATACCATTTCCACTTTTGATATCTTGAACAGCCATATTTTCAAGCAAAGTAGATTTACCCATCCCAGTTTTTCCAATAGTATAGACATGTTTAGTTCTATCAATAGCTTTAATACCAAAAGACGTCTGCTGATTTCTGCGATCTACCTGAGCAAAATATGTAATTGAATTATTTTCTTCCATAAATAGTGAGTTTATAAATACATTATAAGATAAAAATTATAAACTTAAAAGGGACGACTTCTTTGCTGTTGTTCTTTTATTTTCAACTAATTTGTGGAGATCCGATTTCCACAGATTTAAGCTTTAGATTTTAGGTTATTGATAATAAAAAAGACCGTCTAGTTTCCTAGACGGTTCCTTTGTAAGTAGGTTTTACGCTACTATGAGATATTTTCTGAATCTATCGATTCTTTCTCCAAAATGGGTAATTAACAATTCCTTCTGTACACCATACGCAGGTGATATTTGCCCATTTTCCAATCCGGTTATTATTTCTTTCAAGATTTCAATTTTCTCTTGAAAAAAAGTCCTAAGAGTAATTTGCTTCCAATCACCTTTTTCATTCTTTCTGAACAATATTTCCCCTTCCATTTGCAGAGAAAAGAGATAATCAGCTACCTCTTTTTTGATACCATCAAAAAAACCTGTCATAATAAACCTCTTTTCTGTTAAGTGAAATTCGATATAAAGATGATACCTTTAAACTCTATTATCTTTATATCAAGAAATAAAGTTTTAATAAAGAGAAATTAGTTAATAATTAAATATAAATAAGAAATATACATCATTTAAAACAAAGTAAAGAGTGGGTGCCTTCGGCACCCACTCTTTATTTTTAACTCTATAAACTTTATAAATCCCTCTGAGACAGACTTCGCTACACTCAACTTTCTACTCCTTAAGAAGAGCTCCCCGAGTATAAGTATTAGCTGCCGACCACAACATCCAAGAATCTAACCCCGAATCATAAGTCGCCTGTATCTGAGCCCTAACCATTTCAGCTGTATAATCAGCTCCCAAATCAAAATCTTGTAACCATGGCCTTAATTTATCTATACTAGAACTAGCATTTAATACCTTCTCTACAGCCTTATCCATTGAATATTTGATTACCTCATAAGGATATTCAGCTGGATTAGAAAGACCAATAAAATCCCTAGGATAATGAGATGGATAAACCATCGGACAAATATAATCAAAAAAAGGCAAAGCATATTCCAAGATCTGCCCTATATTCAAATCATCTGCATTAGTTGTCACCATTCCGAATAAATCAACAGATAACATCAAATCCAAATCATTCAACCCATTACTCAAATAAACAAAAAATTCTTGCATTATTTTAGCTTTACCTTTATCAGGATCTCGCATAATTCTGTCTTCACTTATGGGATAATATATTTCTGTCATATTACCATCAGATGGAAATCTCATATAATCAAAATTTATTTCATCAAAACCAATATTATAAGATTCTCGTGCTAGATTGACTGCATAATTCCAAACCTCAACCGAACCAGCGTCTAACCAAGAGATGCCCTTATAGTCTTTCCAAACATCACCATCTTTATTTTTCTTAACTGCCAAATCAGGCTTTTGCCCCACAAGATGAGGATCTTGAAAGACAGAAATTCTTCCAATCACATAAATACCTTTATTGTGTAATAACTCTATCAATTCTTTAATATCAAAAATTCTATTTTCAACAGCATCATATTTCTTCAAATCCTTATCTTCAATTTCAAAAGAAATTTTTCCTGTATAATCTTTTATATCAATAATAATAGAATTTATTTCTGTTTCATCTATTAATTTAATAAGTCTATTCCTAAAATTTATAGTTCCTGCTACCCAACTTGTCATATAGATAGCTTTTACTTGATCAGGTGTAGTAATATGAGTTGCCCTATATTCAATTTCTTTTTCAGTAATACTTTTAACAATATTTGCATTACTAAAATCAATAATTAAATCAAAAACACTTGTTTTAAAAAACAAAAAAACCACAACAACAAAAACACTGCTTATAGTTATAAAACCTAATATTTTAAATTTATTCTTTATAATCATCACCACTTTCTGTATAAACACTATCTTCAATTTCTTTAAAATCAAGTTTTTTATTTAATGAATTAGAATTTTTCAAAGTTTTAATCAAAATTATAGTCCCCGACACTACAAAAACAATAGTCTTCCAAAAAACCGGAATTCCCAAAAAAGGAGTAATTATTACCACCAAAGCCAGAAGCGCTATAATTTTCATTAAAATAAGTATAACTTATTTTAATGAAAATAAAAAACCTATTTTACAAATGAATTTTTTAGAGGAGATAAATTACTAAAATCATACTCCTAAAAACCTTTAAAAGTTGAACCTCTATGGATTAAAATTATTAAGAATATTTGACATCAATATCATAGTATGATATACTATTTTTATCTGTTATTTAGGAGAATTACTTTAGTTCTTCAACATTTTGAAAAATAAAAAAAGGAAATTAAAATGAAAAATAAAAAGCCTTTTCACGAAAAGATTTTGTTAGGAATAGAATCATGGGCAAAAAAAGCTTCTAATTCCATAGCGGAAAAAGACCTGAAACAATTAGGAGATTATTTAAAAAATTTAGATCTCCCTGAAGGAGTAAATAAAACTGATATTTCTAACGAAATTAGGAATATAGCAAAAGAACTTCCTAAATTGTCAAAAAAACTTAAACAATTAAACCTGCTCGCTAACGAAATTGAATCTTCTTCTATTATGGCAACCCTTATTGATTTATTCGTGACAAAGGAAAAATTTGTTATTACAAAAAAGGACAACAGTAAAATTGTTTTCACCGGTGACTCTCTTGATATCTTTGCTAACCCCATTACCTGGATAAATAACAAACAAAAAGAAGTCTTCATTTATTTTTCAGAAATTCAAAACATTTCTACTGCTTCTAAAAAAGAATTCAAATTTTCCTAAACATCAATTTCAACCGCACAAAAGAAAAACTAATCAATTTTCTATTTGAGCGGTTTTTTTTCAAAATTCATTACATTAAAAATAATATCTTAAGCAATTGTATTTTCTTAACATTTAAAAAATGGGGTACAAAATATCTTAATTTTTTGATCTTTTTTAATTTACCTTAATTCTTCTCTAAAACTTTCTTTACTAATTTTTTATAATTACCAAGCATATCCCGCTTGCCAATTTCTTTTAATACCCAAATAGCAGATTCTCCTATTGTACTCTCTTTCTTATCAGTAGTTATAAATACTTCAGAACTTTTGGTAAAATTTAATAATGTCTCAATAAGATGTTCTCGTAAAATCATATCTTCAATATTTAAAAACATTTGCAAAACTTTATCCATAGATTGAACAAGATCTTCTTCTAGAAAAACTTCTGTAAATATATGCATAAGCATATTATCCATTGCAGTATAAGAAAATTCTTTTTTGGCAGAATCAAAAGCAGTCTTTACTGAAGGTATATTGCGTATATATTTTATTCTTTCTTTTCTTGGTAGATCTATTAGCGGATTTATTATTTTTTCAAATAATTCTTCTGTGTTTTTTCCAAGCTCTTCCACATATGAATATTTTTTTAATTCATCAAATTCAATTTTTGATATATTTTTATGATGTCTTTCATTAAAATCTTTCCTAAAGGATTCAACTTGAATTGAATCTGATGTAGCAAGCTCTAATAACATCTGAAGATCCTCAGATTTCAATTGATTAACAGAAATATCAAATTTTTTCAAAAACTCTACATCTAAATCAGGGTATTCAAATAAGCTACCCTTTAAAGCTTTACGAATATCTCTTTCAAAAATAGAATAAGGATACACAACGATAGGAAGTTTAGCCCATATAGCCTCAACAAGAGCATTACCAAAACCTTCATAAGTAGAGGGGTAACTAATCATATCCACATTAGCATACACATCATCAAGAATATATACTTTGTCTCCATCATTATCTTTTTCATTTCTATTAAGACCTATTTTGAGACCTTTTTTATTGAAATAATCTAGAATTATTATATCTTTACCTATTTCAAGTTCTAATGATTTAGCATAATCTTCAAGTTGATGTAAATATTTATTTTTTTCAGGTGAAAGAATTTCATCTCCTCCAGATATAAGTAATTTTATTCTAGATGCTTTTTTAGGATCAATTTTCTTTAAACGCTTTAATTGATCAAGCATTTTTAATGAAATATCTAAACCTTTTCTCTCAATAATCCTTACTATATTACCGATTATAAAATCATCTTCTTCAACACCTATTTTTTGTCTAAAATCTTTATTAAAATTATCTATTTCTGGAGTTTTCTTTTCAAAATTCATTACATTAAAAACAATATTTCTATTTAATTCAAGCATCTTTGCTTCATTTTGCAGAAATTGAGCATGTTTTATTCTATTATCCATAGCTAGATATTTTAAATTTTTAGCTGATTTAAATAAACGGTTTGAGAGAATATTAATCCTGTCTATCAATTGATCACGAGCAATAGTATTTATAAACACTTGATATATATTATTACCCACCATTGGAAAAGCTAAATTAAGATATTCTTCAACTGAATTATTAAGCCAATTATGTGGTTGATACATATATCTTTCAAACCAAAAATCATGATTATGAATAATAAATGTAATATCCTTACGACGCTCTGATAATCTAGCAAGAGCCACACCTAAAGGTAATTGTGCAGGAATTGTATTACTATTTTCTGGGATGATTATTTCATTTCCTGTAGAATTAATCCATTTTTCTATGGCTAATTCTATTTTCTCACTCTGAAAATCCAAAACTATACGGGATACGTCAGTTAAAGTAGTTCTTATATCACTTAATATTTTTTTATTTATCTCAGAATAAAGAATATCATCTCCTTCCGATTCGGAAATAATTTTTTCAATAACAGATTTCATTTCTTTCAATAAAATAGGATCTTTTATAAGTTTTGATTCCAAAAAATATGAGATTGCATCTTTTATTTTAGCTATACTTGAAAAATGTCTAAAAAAAAGACTCACAAGGTGAGTATTTAATTCTTCTGATAAAATAATGTCCGCATTTATAGTTGTATCAACATGAGAACTTTTAACAAATCCTTTTCCTATATATGATGTCACTTGTGCTCCGCCACTCTGAACACCTTTGATTACTTTTTCTGTCTCCAAAGAAACCCCGTCTATATCCCCCATTCTAGTAACAGCAAATCCAACCTTTATTCCTTCACGCCCAAATACCTCCATTATTTGTTTTAAAGTTAATTTTCCTGCAGAAAGATTTGGTCTTTTTTTTAAATCATCGTTTCTACCAAAAATAACTGTATAAATTAGTCCTTTTTTATTTTTCATCTTTTTAGATATGGTATTAGCACTTTTTATCTGGTTTTAATTATTATCTTATATTCTACTAAAAAAATATCTAAAGTCCATATTTTGATTTTATAAATTTCTCTAACCTTTACTGTTCAAAATAAAAACTACACAAAAACCACGACCGTGGTTTTTGTGTAGTTATTATTTTCTTTACTAAACTAGAATAATAATATATATTATTATTCAGAATAGCTCATGTCTAACATTTTTCAATCAAAATTCAATTTAGGGGAGAGAAAAGATGGGTATCATAAACGAAGAATTGGTACTTCAAGCAATTGAATTAATGAGACCAACTGTATCCAAAATCTTTAAACAAACAGGAACCACTTGGGGACCAAAATGGGTTGTTGGATATATTAATACCCCTGGTCTTGATACAGCAATAAAATTTGAATTTGGTCGGAGTCCGAAAAAAATTTGGAGAAAAAAGTGGGGAAACCCTAGTATATTTTGTAAAATAGCAAAAAAGAATCGTGCGGTTGCTGAAAGAGAACAAATGGCAACAAGTCTCGTAGCAAAACTCAAACCGTGGGTTTTTAAAAAAGAAGAATTCCTCTATCTAGGTGGCTCATACAGCGATGAAATATCATGTGGTGTATCAGGAGCAAAAGAACAAACAGACGAAGCGATTGGGGAGATTCTTATCAACATAATTAAAATGTTAGCTTTTTTAGAAACAGACTCTCGAATTGAAAAAAAGCAAATGGAGATTTGATAAATCTTTTGTTTATCTACAAAAAACAAAGATATCCGTCGTTTTTCACACGACGGATTTTTTTATTCCTTATTACTAAAAAATGTATACAAAAAGCATATATAATGAATATTTTATGAGCCACCTGTCAGAGTCGGTCACGAATCACTAAGTATATTTCTTCGCTATCGCTCGAAATCTACTAAGTGTTCTCGACCCCGGCTCGTTGTCGTTCCGTTTTCTTCGCTATCGCTCAGAAATACTCACGACATACTCCGTCTTTCGACTCTTAAAAATACTTCGTATTTTTCCAGATGGCTCAACAAAAAAATCCAGCTTTCGCTGAACTTTTTTCTTGAGCCACCTGTCAGAGTCGAACTGACGACCTATGGTTTACGATACCATTGCTCTACCAACTGAGCTAAGGTGGCTTAATTTATTGAGCCGTTGTGCGGGATTGAACCGCAGACCTCGTCCTTACCGAGGACGCGCTCTACCAACTGAGCTACAACGGCATTAATAATCTATTATACTATTTAATTTTTAAGTTTTTTGCAAAAATAAGAATATTTAACATATTGAATAAAATATTATAATCTTGATTTATCAGTTTTTTAGAAACTATAAGGTTTTTAAAACAAAAAATCTGATGACACAAAACTTCATGCCATCGGATACCATTATTTATCTTCTAAAGATAACTCGCTATATAAAAAACATATTCTAATTTGCTTATGTTTTATATCAACCCAGATGATACTTATGATATTCAAAATATCAATCAACTTTTAAATAATTAGTTAATATACCAAAAACTCATTCAAAAATTTCAGTTCGACATAATATTTTGAACAAGTCTTTTATCTATTTGGATTCAAGTAAAATATTTTTGACCTTCTCTACAACCTCATTGATTGGATGTTGAGTTTTAACTAAATAATCTATCGCACCCAATTTCAATGCTTTTTTAATTTTTTCATCATCTCCTAAATTAGATAGTATAATAACTGGTATATTTTGTAACTCTAAATCTAATTTAAATTCTTCCAATAAATCAAGACCATCCTTTACTGGTAGTATAATATCTAAAAGCATAATATCAGGTTTGAAACTTTTTGCTAAAGAAAGAGCATTGGAACCATCAATAGCAATTTCTACTGTGAATCCATCTTTCTCAAATTTCTCCTGAAGAACTTTAACTAAAATTTCTTCATCTTCAATAATGAGTATTTTCATAATTTCAAGTGAGGATTTATAAAAACGATTATGTAATAATATGTTTTTATATAATCCGAACGCAGGAATTATATGCTTGCTTCATCTAATTTCAAGTGAGGATTTATAAAAACGATTATGTAATAATATGTTTTTATATA
>DAOWHH010000015.1 GCA_030641525.1 bacterium | reverse complement strand
TCCTTCTTTCAAAAAAGCTCTTAAATCCTATTTGTTTTATTACAATAATGAACGCACTCATATGGGTATTAATTATCAAACTCCCCAACAAATGTTGCAAAGGTGTTGATTCTTTTACGTATTTATTGATCCTTTATATCAAAAATGACGGATTAAAATCCGTCATTTTTCCAACCCCATAAACAGAAAATGGGTTTTTGATTTTCGACTTAATGAAAATAAAGAGTAAAATCCTTGCATTAAAACTTTTAACAAAAAATTACTGTTCTTTACTTTAGTAAAGAAAAAATTTCTCCCGACCCATAGGGAGTGGTTTGAAATTTTTAAGTAATTTTTTGTGTCCCGAAGGGAAAAGTTTTTCTAGCAAGGATTTTACTCTTTGTTTGAATGATTATTTATTTAACCTCAACTCCCATTGAGCGGGCAGTTCCTTCAATAATTTTCATTGCTTGATCGATATCATTAGCACTTAAATCTTCCATTTTTGCTTCAGCTACTTCTTTTACTTGAGCTTTTGTAATAGTTCCTGCTCTTTTGACTAAATTCTTACCTGAACCTTTTTTTTCTCCAATAGCTTTTAGAATCATTCTTGATGCTGGAGAGGTCTTTGTTATAAAATCAAAACTTCTGTCTTCATAAACCGAAATAACCACAGGTACTATTTCTCCCATTCTATCTTTTGTACTTGAATTAAATTGATTTACAAATTCACCAATATTCACACCTGCTTGACCTAAAGCTGGACCTAAAGGAGGAGCTGCCGTAGCCTTTCCACCTTCAATTTGTAATTTTATTTTTTTTACTGCTTCTTTTGCCATGATTTATATTTTCTTAACTTGCAAAGGATCTAATTCTACTGGTGTTTCGCGACCAAACATAGATACCATAACTTTTATTTTTCCTTTTTCTTCATCTACTTCACTAATTTTTCCTTCAGTATCTTTAAAAGGTCCATCAATAATCATAATAATATCGCCTTCTTGTACATCTATTGTGTGTTTTGTCACATCAGAATCCATTCTTTTTCTTAATTCATTCATCTCTGTTTCATCAACAGGTACAGGATTAACACCTGCTCCAACAAAACCAGTAATTCGAGGTGTATTTCTTACCACATACCAAGAATCATCTGTCACAATCATATCAACCAAAACATAACCAGGATAAATCTTTTCTTCTTCAATTACTCTTTTACCACCTTTAATTTTTATTTTTTTCTCAATAGGAACTATAACATCAAAAATCTTATCTTGCATACCTAAAGATTCTATCCTTTGTTTTAGATTTCTAACCACTGCATTTTCATACCCAACATAGGTATGTACTGCATACCAATTTCTTTTTGCATTTTCTTCTTGTCTTGCCATAAATTAATTATTTAGAAAAAATAAAAGTGTCTAATCCTAATGAAAAAATGAAATCAAATAAACCAAGAAAGAAAGCTGTTGCTAAAGACACTATAATAACTACTATTGTAAACCAAATAGTTTGTTTTCTTGTCGGCCAAGATACATGTTTTAGTTCACTTTTTGTATCTTTGATATAATCAATAATTTTCATAATTTCGAGTGAGGATTAGTAAAAATGATTACGCTAGTATTTATTTTTACTATATCCGAGCGATGGAATTATATACTTGCTTCATATAATTTCGTATATATAATTCTTATCCTATTTAAAAAAGCCCAATTGGGCTCTTTTAATTTACCTATATATTACTCTCTAATTTTTTAGAAGTCAACCCCACATCAATAATGATGTATAGTTCAAACCCTTCTATTTTATCTCATAAGTAATATAAATTGTTGATTTGATTTCATTTTCTCCTACTGGGATTTCAGGTACAAAAGAATCTCCTCCCATTCCATAAGCCATACTCTTTTCCATTACAGCATACTGAGGATAAATATTACCTTCATTAGAAGAATAAGAAATAATTCTTACTAATTTTACTCCTAAATCTTTAGCTAATTCTTTAGCTTTATTTTTAGCTTCTTCAATAGCTATTTGTCGAGCTTCTCGTTCTAATTCATCTTTATTATCAATATCAAAATTAAGACCACTTACATTTGTTACTTCTAAAGAACCAATACCTGCTAAAATTTCCCCTGCCTTATCAATATCTTTCAATTCAACAGAAATATTTTGACTAACTTCATAAGCTATTAAAACTCTTTGTCTATCCGTAGGTGGACATAAACCCCCTTCACAAATTATTTCTTTACTCCACCACTCATATCTAGGATAAATATTATATCCTGTAGTCTTAATATTTTTATCAGATATTTTAGATTCTTTCAAAAAAGCCAAAACTTTATTCATTTTTTCCGTAACTTTTGCCTGTGCTTCCTCAACTGTTTTTGATTCTTCCTTAACAGTAAAACTAAATTTAGCTATATCAGGAACAGCAGACACCTCCCCTTCTCCTGTCACAGAAATAGTATTACGAGCCATAATTTCCTGACCAATAAATTTATTAGCTTTTATTACCCCATAAGTTTTCGCCAACAAAAATAATGTTAACACTACCAAAACTAAAGCAGTAATTTTCATTAATTTCTCAGCGTAATCTCCTAAACATATATCTTTTAAACTTTTTTTATCCATAATGATTAAGTATTAAGTATCAGATATTAAGTATTAAGGAGAAAAATCACTCTATGATTTTTCCTATCACATTCTACCTACTACCTTCCACCTTCTATTTATTAATTATTAATTATCTAAATATTAATCGTAAACTAGCCCAGATTCCAAAAACTGCAACTGCATACTTGGCTACATTATACATTTCTTTAGTAATATCTCCAAAATATGGATCAATTATATAAATAACAATTATTGAAAACAAAAGTATTATACCAATTAATTTATTTTTAATCATATATTAAATTACCAAATATATTTCTTACCGTCAGACCAAAATTGTCCTGTTTCTGGTTTTGAAATAGCAAAATCAAAAATATTTTTTGCTGATTCTTTACTGGTTAATTCTGCTTCTTGTCCGCCCATATCTGTTTTTACCCATCCAGGATTAATTGAAGAAATAATTATCTCACCATTTAATCTAAAAGCTAATGTTTTTGTATACATATTAAGAGCGGTTTTAGATATTCTATAACTCGGATAATTAGCTGGGCAACGACTGTCGGCATAAGGTCTTCCTAATGAACTAGCTGCCGAAGATATATTGATAATATGTCCTTCCTTATTTATTAAAGATAAAATTTGTTCAGTAAAATCTATGGTCCCTATTAAATTAATTTCTAAAGTTTTTCGTAATTTATCTATAACAACACTTGTTTCTTCCTTATCTAAAAGAACTCCTGCATTATTTATCAAAATATCTATTTTTTTTCCTGATTTATTGATACCCTCAACACAATTAGAAATACTTTCGCCTGATGCTAAATCTAAATTATAAGTAATTAGATTATCATTAGATAAATCTGTATCTTCAAAAACAGTCCCGATAACAAAATACCCTTGCTCTAAAAATTTTTCAGCCAAAGCTTTTCCTATCCCTTTATCTATACCTGTTATCAATACAATTTTCATGTCTGTATTATAACAAAATTCTTGATTTTATAATCGTTTTGTTCTATCATCAAATCATCTTTAAAGAAGTACACTCTATAAACAAACCTAAAAAAGAGGAACAATGATTGATAAAAAACCAAAATTACTTATATTTGCATCAGGTTCGTCCAAAGGTGGAGGATCTGGTGCTAGAGAATTGATAGAAAATTCTCTAACTGGTGTTTTAGATGCTGAAATTGTAGCATTGGTTTCAAATCATGAGAACGGAGGTGTTAGAGAAATAGCGGATGAATATCATATTAAATTTATTCATTTCAATGGACCTTACACTGCGGAAGAATACCAAAAAATAGTGAGTAATACCGGTGCAGAGTGGATATCTCTTTCAGGTTGGCTCAAATTAGTATTAGGGTTTGATCAAACAAGAACAATAAATATCCATCCAGGGAAATTACCTCAATTTGGTGGAAAAGGAATGTATGGTCACTTTGTCCACGAAGCTACTATAGAGGCCTACAGAAGAGGTGAAGTTAAATATTCAGCTGTGACTATGCATTTTGTCACACCTATCTATGATGACGGTCCTGTTTTCTTTGAATATCCTGTTTGGATAAGAAAAAATGATACTCCCGAAACCTTAGCATCAAGAGTGAATAAGATAGAACATGGTTGGCAATCTTATATTACCAATTTGGTTATCCATAAGAAGATAACTTGGGATAGGAAAAAACATAGTCCTGTAAAAATTCCAGAAAGTTATAAATTTACTGCGTAAATTTATTACATAATACACCCGTCCTTTATAGGACGGTTTTTTATTGGGTGCCTACCCGGAATTGAACCGAGATCGAGAGTTCCACAAACTCCAGTGTTAACCGTTACACCATAGGCACCATATTACTCTTTCGACACTTGTAGTATAAAACAAAAAGTAAAATTTATAAAGAAAATTAAAACAAAAGAGCGATGAGCTTTAGCTCATCGCTTTTTTATTTTAATCTTAAATTTATTTTGTTTCTTCAGCTTCTGAATTAGGTTCTTCGGTTTTTATATCTTCCTTCGCCACGCCAGAGCCTTCGGTAGAAGCAGTTTTAGCTTCTTCTTTAGATTCTGTTTCTTCAGTTTTTTCTTTAATTTCTTGCTCAGCTTTATCAGCATTAATCTTATCTTGTTCTTCCTTTTTTACTTTTATATCAGCTTCTTCCATATCACTCTTTGTTGCAAGATCCATCATTTTCATCTTTCTCATCTGTCGTCTAATTTGTCTAGCTACTTTTTCACGAATGAAATAAAGTTTTGATCTCCTTACCCTTGATCGTTTTATAATTTCAATTTTATCAATAGCTGGAGAAAACAAAGGAAAGATTCTTTCAGTCCCTACTCCACTAGCTACTTTTCTTACTGTAAAACTAGCACCTGATTCATTACCATGTTTATGAGCTAAAACTAAACCTTCAAAGGCCTGTAAACGAGTTTTTCCTTTTTCTTGGATTTTAACCCAAACACGAACAGTATCACCGGCTCTAATTCCAAGCTTTTTCCTATCTTCTATATTAACTGGAGAAAATTGTATTTCTGATTTCATGAGCCAAACTTTATCATAAATTACCTGATTCTGCAATAAATAAATTAAGAACCTTATTATAACAAGGTAATATGAAAGTCTTTCAAAATAAAAAATCGCAATTGCATACAAAATTATTGTTATTATTTTTGGTATAACAATAGCAATTGTTATGGTAATTTTTGAAGGGTATTTTACTGGATCAGGTTTCGATTACTGGATATTAATTTTATTTATGTCAGAACTCTTTATTTTATTATATTCAAAGCATTTTCAAAATCATCTGGAAAAGGTATTTCTATTTTTATTTTTTTGCCATTTTGTAGAGAAAATTCAATTGATTGAGCATGTAAAGCTAATCTATTAAAACCTAAAGCATAATCTCTTTTAGGAGCATAAAGCCTATCACCTACGACTGGATAATTTATAGCTTTCATATGTACTCTGATTTGATGAGTTCTTCCTGTTTTCAAATTAACTTCCAAAAAAGAAAATTCATCATTTTGTTTTAAAACCTTATATTCCGTAACAGCTTCCCTTATTTTTCCTCCAGCACCTCTTTGAGCAGACCATAATCTAAAATCTTTTTTACTTCTACCAATCGGTCTATCAATAACTCCTTCTTCGTTTTTTAATCTTCCCCAAACAAAAGCATTATAAACCTTTTTAATTTCTCTTTCTTTAAATTGTTCTTTTAGATGCAAAAAAGAATCTTGATTCTTAGCAATAATTAAAACTCCACTAGTTTCTTTATCCAAACGATGAACTATTCCCGGTCTTTTTATTTCTCTTCCGTCTGACAAAATAAGTGACTCACCCACTTCTTCTAATTGAGGGTATTTTTCTAAAATCCAATCACATAGATTCTCCTCTTTACTTCGGTCATCAGAATGAGTAAGTAAACCCGCTGGTTTATTTATCACCAACAAATCATCATTCTCATAAATTATTTGAATATCATTTAATTTCATTAAGTTTTTCTCTTGTTAAAGGACCAACTAAACCGTTAGCTGGTTCAATATTATTATTCTTTTGAAATTCTTTAACTGATTTAAGAGTACAACTCCCAAAATAACCAGAGATAGGACAATTACTTAAATTAGACCATTTAGGTGGATAAAATCCTTGTTGATTTAAAAACATTTGTAAAGCAAAAATATCTACACTATTTTGCATTCCATATTTTAAATCATAATCCCATCTATGAGGTAAAACAAATATTTCATCATCCTCAACTATTTCATTAAAATATTTCTTGATGCCAAAATAAGTTTGTGATGCCATTTCTTGTAAAACTATTTTGCGTGTTCCGGAACCCATAAATTTTGGTTCATAAATATATCCATATTCAATTAATAATCCAACAGCATCTAAAGTGTTATATGAACCAGTTGCAATAAATTCCTGATTTTCCACTATACCTTGATCATCTTCTTCAAAAGGTAAATTACTATATGCAAAAAGTCTACCCAAATTTTCAGATATAGATTCTGCTAGAGAACGGCTAGCTTTTGCATTGGAATATTGTTTTTCCGGAACATAAATAGTCAAACCAGAATATTTTCCTTCCTTATCATGAGGTCTTCCGTAATAATCATTAAAATGAATATGTAAAACAATATCCATTTCGTGCTCGTTAGACCATTTGTTTATCCCATATAGATTAGATGCAACTTTAGATACACTTTGACTATATCCAATCCCATTACTAAATGGTTCCTCAAAACTAAGTATTCCCACTTGGATAAGTGTATTCATAATCTTTTTATGTCTTTGTAAAAATCCAAAGATTGCTTGTCTACTTCCATTAAAATAATCTAAATACTCAGCATCATATCCTTTACTATCTCTTAATAAAGAAACATCAAATCTTTCTTCGTTTTTTAAAAAATCATATAAGTATTCTGCTAACTCAACATTTAAGTCAGCCTCTTTTACTCCTTTATGCTCAGTTCCCCAATATTCATTATCATGTCCAGGAACAATCAAAATTTTTACTAATGGTTTTTCTTTAAGTTTTGCAGGATCTATACTATCCACAAAGAAAACACTAGCTGTTTGGTGATATAAATTAATTTTAATATCTTTCGGTAAGAGGTATATAAATAGGCAAATCAAAATTACGAAAGAGATGATTAATTTTTTTCTACCTGTCTGCCGACGAGGTAGGTTTTTAATAAATTTAGCCAAAAACATAATGGTTTATTATACCATAAAATTAAGCATTTCCATTGATTTATGTTGTAATTACTGGTATATTTTGTTTATTAATTTAATTATTTGTCCCCGTAGTTCAATGGATAGAACGAAAGCCTTCTAAGCTTTAAATGTAGGTTCGATTCCTACCGGGGACACAAAGTATAGAATAAAAAATATTCTTGCTTTGAGAATTATTTTTTTGTATTATTCTATATTAAAGGGGCGATTAGCTCAGTTGGTAGAGCAGTTCGTTTACACCGAAAAGGTCGGGGGTTCAAATCCCTCATCGCCCACAAAATCTTAAGTCCTAAAACAAAAGTTTTAGGACTTTTGATTTTGTAGGGACGATGAGGGGTTTGAACCGAGGCGATGCGAAGCCGACTCTGTAGCGAAGCGAAAGAGTCGAATCGCCGAGTGGGGGTCGAGGGAGTGAGATATTTTTGAGTCCGCAGGACGAAAAAAATATCCACGAGAGTGACCAAATCCCTCATCAATCTTCTATCCATCACCAATAAAAAAATCACCAATCTTTTACAAAACTGGTGATGAAATAAAACAACTAACAATATACCTTCACAAGGATATATTTATATTCTTTTTTGTCTTCATTTGAAATAACCCTTGCAGTTCCTTTACAATTATGACCACATTTCCACATAATAGTATCGTCAACTTGTAAGTTATCTGAGTCAGGAATAAATTCTTCAATTTCTTTCCATTCATTAAAATCTTGAAAAGAAATGGATAAAATTTCAACAAGTATATCATCTCTATGAGCCATAATTAACCTCTTAATTTTAATTATTGAATTTTTCTAAAAGACCTATAATTTACAAAAAAGATTATCATAAAGAATTATATAAATCAAACTTCATCACTAACAAAAAACCACCAACATTCGAAATGCTGGTGGAAATAAAAAACTCGATTATTAAGATATTTTATAAATAGAGAACAATTTACCATCTTCGTGCCTTCTAATAACTGCTAGACCATCATTTGGACCAGACCTCCAACAAACAGAATTTCCTGCCTGTAAACTTGCAGCTAATTCATTTATTTGAACTACAACATCTTCTCCTCGACAAAAATTTTCAAAACGGTTATTTGGAATATTTACATTAACCATAATCACCTCCCTTATCTATTGATATCAAGAACAATTTACAAGAAAAATAACATAAAAATATATATAAATCAAATAATTTATATATATTCTAAAACAAAATAATCAAAGCTAATATTAGCAAAGCAATAAAAGTCACATAATTGAAATATTCAAAAACATAATGAACTATTTGTTTTCCAAAAGTTTTTACAAGATAACCAACTGAAAAGATTCTCATTGTCCTACCAATCAAAGACGCCACAAAGAAAATCAAAATATCTATATGGAAAAATCCAGCCGAAATAGTAAAGATTTTAAAAGGAATAGGAGTAAAAGCTGAAATAAAAATTGCCCAAAAAGCATTTTCTTTAAACATTTCAGAAACAATTATCATTTCATCCTGCAAACTATATGTTTGGATTATAAATTCCCCAATAAGGTCAAAAAACAAAAAACCGATTAAATACCCCATCAAACCACCTGCTACAGATGAAATAGTTGTTAAGAAAGAATAATATAACCACTTTGCTCTATTACCCAATAAAATAGCTAGAAGAAAAAAATCAGTTGGGATTGGAAAGAAAGAAGATTCGGCAAAAGAAATAGTCATCAACCATATTTTAGCATTCCTTCCTTGAGAACGATTAAGGATCCATTCTCTTAGAGTATTTCTGGTTTTATTTAAAAGTTTAAAAATCATAATTAATTAATTTTGTAACCTAGAATCTAAATAGCTTTTTAAAATTAGAGCGGCAGCTGAAGCGTCTAATTTATCTGTCTTTCCTTGAATTCTTTCTGCTTCTGCACTAGTTAAGAATTCTGGTTCTAAGTATACAGGAAGTTGAGAATTATTTTCTAATTCTTTTTTAAAGAATGAGATTTTTTTCATTATTGGGTTGGGTTTTCCTTCAAAATTAAAGGATTCCCCTATCACTATTGTCTCTATATTTTCTTCATTACATATATTCAGAATATTTTCTAAAAGATTCTTATCATTTTCTAAAACAATTTTAGCAAAAGCCATTTCTCCACTATCATCAGATATAGCAATTCCTACATTTTTTTCACCATAATCAATTCCTAAATATTTCATTTCGCTTTCTATTTAATTACCTTAAAAAACCAAGATATTAGGAGCAAAAAAAAGTATTGTTCCTAAAATAATCATTAGAATCCCTCCAATTAAAGAAGATAAATTAGAATATTTCTGACCTACAGCATAGAATTTCTTGAAACCATATAGAGCTAATCCGAAAATAATAAAATCATCTACCATATAAAATAATGTATAAAGTCCTATATAAAATTGTCTACCAACCATATCAAGATTATTAATTTCCAGAATTTTCGTAAAGGATTGAGGTATTCCAACCGAACAAGCAAATTCAACGATATTAACAGAGAATGCAACCCCAATAATCCCTAAAGCCGTTACTAATGTCAGAGGTGATGAAATTAATTTTTGTATTTTTCCTTCTGTTTTAAATTGTTTTTTAACATCTGTATCACAAACTAATTTTCCTCTATTTTTAAAATATCTAAACAAAAAATATCCTCCTCCTCCCAATGCCAGCAAACCTACAAGTGGAGTGATAATTTTGTCCAATGCAATAAAATCCCATGTCTGATACCAAAAATTAAGAATTAACCAGTACATTATTGCTTCAGCAATAATAAAAATACTAACTACTTGAAACATTTTTTTTCTGTCTTTTATCTGCCACAAAATAAGAAGGAATGACATTAATACCCACATCGCACACGGGTTAAAACCATCCACCAAACCTAAAATCGCCGAAAGTGAAAACAAAGAAAAAGCTTTCAAATCTACTATACCAAAAAATGGAATCTTAAAATTATAATCCTGTTCTAAATTAATTTCGCCACCCTGCCCTTTTTTGGATTGCTCTATAAAATTAATAATCTGCTGACCAGTTGTTTCTGGAGAATCAAAACCTTGGAAAATATATTCTCCGACAATAGTGGTAGGGGTCACTTTTGGTAAACCATATTTATCTACAATCAAATCAAATTGTTGCTTATTCCCCTTTTGGTCAATATCAACAATAATCAAATTAAAATCATCTCTTTCTTTAATTAGATTTTCAAAAAAAGTCATTCCCTCAGCACAAAAACCGCACCCATCGTGCTCAAAAAAATAAATTTCTACCTTATCATCATTTTTAATTTGATTTTCAGATTCAATCGCATTTGAAAAAATTGGGAAAATTAAAGAAGATACTAAAATTGATCCTAGGATTATTTTCTTGAGTAAATTTTTCATAACATCGTTATTTTATCATAATTATAGATTTTTAGTAGATATTTTGGTAATATGAGTTTGTAATTCGATACAAATAAAGGGAATGAAATAAGAACTTGTGAGCATTTCATGAGAGAGAAAGTAGGCCTCTCTTTAAATAAAATCGAATTAAATTAAATAAGTAGTTTTATAATTAGAATTCGACAAAAGTATGGAGGGATGGCAGAGAGGTCGAATGCACCGGTCTTGAAAACCGGAGTGCCTTAACGGGTACCGTGGGTTCGAATCCCACTCCCTCCGCATTAACAAAATGAAATACCGATTAGGTATTTCATTTTGTTAACATACAGAAGAGAAGACAGGATTCGAACCGAGCGAATATGTTTTTCTGTAACGAAGTGGAAGAAAAACTTGAGCGAGTGGAGGTCAAGGGAGTGAGGTATTTATGAGTGCGAAGCACGAAATAAATATCCACGAGAGTGACCCCGAATCCCTGATATAGACTCTCCGCAACATCGTGCTAGCACGAAAAACTTAAAAATATGAATGAACAAGATATTCTTGATTTAATAAAGAAAGATGAGTGGATGATGAAGGTCTTAAAAATTGCAGAAGACCTTGATTTTCCTGATTGGGTTATAGGTGCTGGATTTATAAGAAATAAGGTATGGGATCATCTGCACGGATTTTCAAATCTAAAAGTTGATACGAATGATATTGATTTGGTTTATTATAACCTTAAAGGAAATGACCAGAAAACTGATGAGGAATTGTCACAAAGACTTAGGAAACAGACCGGTATCGATTGGGAGATAGTTAATGAAGCATATGCTCACAAATGGAATAATTTACCTCCGTATAAATCAACAGAAGATGCACTCTCTCAATGGCCAGAGACGGTTACTGGTATTGGAGTTAGATTAGAGAACGGCGAATTAACACTTTTAGCTCCTCATGGAATAAATGATCTGGTTGATTTGATTGTTCGTCCAAGTCCTAACTTTCCAGGAGGATTAGAAAAAGTTAAAGAAAGAGCAAAAAAGAAGGGGTGGTTTGAAAAATGGCCTAAACTTAAATTTATTACTGATTAATTTAAAGAAACAAAGGTGCACAAGGATCCTCGAAATGTTAAACTAAAATAGTTAAAAATAACCTTACAGGGCTTGGTATCTCACAGTTCCAGTCCGAAGTTGCCCTCATTTTAGAACAGGAATACCCGTTAAAAGGTATCCCTGTTCTAAAACTATTCGGAAGCGGGAGTGGGATTCGAAAGACGGACTGAGCGAAGCGAAGGAGTCGGAGTCGCGAGCACTTAGCAGATTTGAGTGCAAAGCACGAAAAATATACTTAGTAACTCGTGACCGAATCCTACTCTTGTATTTTACAATTACAAAAAATGTTATAATGCCCCTATGAACGAAATCAGTGAAATAAATTGGCAAGCATTTGAATACGAATACAACTCTAAAAGTACTAATTGGTTTTGGATGGTTTGGATATTGGCATTTAGTATAGCAATGACAGCTTATCTTTTTAATAATCTTTTATTTGGTGTTTTTGTTCTTGTGGGTGCTTTTAGTGTTTCTTTATTTGCTAGCCGTAAACCATCATTAATAAGTTTTAGTCTTTCCAAAAAAGGTGTTTTAATAAAAAACAATTTAATCCCTTTTTCTACATTAGAATCTTTTTGGATAGAAGAAGATATTAATAATAAAATATTATTTAAGTCAGAGAAAAAAACTAGCCCTTATATTGTAATACCTTTGGATAAAGAAATTGATATTAATGAAGTAAGAAGATATCTATTGGAATATCTAGAAGAAATAGAACATCATGAATCACTTTTACAAGTGTTTATGGAAAAATTGGGTTTTTAAAAATACATTTCATTAAATATTTTTATCTTTTGTGCTATAACATAAAAAACCAATACCCCTCGTAGTTCAACGGATAGAACGCGAGTTTGCGGAATTCGTAATGTAGGTTCGATTCCTGCCGAGGGGACATAAAAAGTTTTTATTCAAAAAGTATTTTTACATCTAGGATTCTGGCTAAGGATTCTATAGCCCCCGCTCTTGAAAAAGTAGGTGTGCCTAAATAACAATTATTTTTGAGTGAGATAGCTGCTCCTCCTGAATTACCTTGCTCTACCTTAGCTGAAGTTATAAAATAATTTTTATCAAAACCAGAAATAATACCCTCCGTCACAGTCACATTACTTTCATCTCCAATATTAGGATATCCTAAAATAGCCACTTCATCACCTAAACCTGGATCTTCTGAACATAAATAAGGTGGTTCTTGCATAAGATCGTTAATATGAGCATTTTGTAAATCTATATAAACAATTCCCCAATCAAAATCATTAGTTAAAGCGAAAACTCTTTGTGATTTTATTGAAAAATTTTCTTTAGGAAAAGTTATCAAACATTCCTTTGCAAGACTACCATTATTAAGATGTAGAGTTGAAATAACATGTTTATTTGTCAAAACGGCATTAGATGTGTTTTCCCATTTTGTTAATAAACCAGAACCGTTTGTTTGATATAATAATTCATTTGTAATTGGGTGATTAAAATTACATTCAACATCAACTACAAATTTTTCCCATTGATTAATTATATTACTTAAACCATTTTGTTCTTCAATTAAAAATTTTTCTTCTAAATTTAATATCTTCTGTTGTGAAGCTTCTTTTTCTTTTTCAGCTTCTAAATTAGCTAATATTCTTTCATCTTTTTCTTTGGATAAAGATAATTTTAATTTTTCTAAACCTTCTTCATTTACTTTTTGTAATTGCTCTATCTCTTTTTTTATACTACTTAATTCTTCTTTTTGTTCACCAATAGAGATATTTATTTGCTCTATCTTAGATAAAAAGTTTTGAAATTGACTAAAACCAAATAAAATAAGAAAAAATGTAAATATAAATGAAATTTGGATAATTCTTTCTTTTTTGAATGGTATTTTTTTCATGTAAAATACATATTAACACAAAAGCACTTATTCATAGAATAAGTGCTTTTGTGTTTGTAGGGTTTGCTTAAGCAATATTTTTAATTGATCTTGATAGAAGTGATTTTTTACGAGCAGCTGTATTCTTTTTGATTATTCCATCTTTTGTTGCCTTATCAATAGCTTTATAAGCCAAAGCCAATCCTTTATTAGCATCATCTTTTTTCTTATCAAGAATCAACTTATTTACTACATTAATAGTATCTCTCATATTTCTTTTTCTTCGCAAATTAAAGACTCTTTTTCTTTCAGATCCTCTAAGTGCTTTTTTTGCTGATTTAATTATTGGCATAGTGTCCATTATATTATATTAATATAGCTTAAAAATCAAGGGGTTTTATAGCACTGGATACTAAATACTGAATAAAGTATACTGTATTTAATGATATCCCAATTAACAGGGCAAATAGAATACCAGGGAGATAATTTCATTATTTTAAATGTGTCTGGAGTTGGTTATAAAATATTTGCTAGCATAGAAGTAATTGAAACAATAAAATCCAAAGAAAATACCGAAATAAAATTATGGACTCACCTAGCTGTTAGAGAAAATTCAATGGATTTATATGGTTTTTTGGAAAAAGCAGAATTAAATTTCTTTGAATTACTTATCACTATTTCTGGTATAGGACCTAAAACAGCTTTAGGTATATTAAATGTTGCCACAGTTAGCACTTTAATATCAGCAATTTCTACCGAAGATACAAGTTATCTAACAAAAGTTTCTGGTATTGGCGAAAAAAATGCTCAAAAAATTATTTTAGAGTTGAAAAATAAGATTCAAAATATAGAAGGAATATCTCCAAAAAATATAGAAGGTGAATTAGATACAATTGATGCTCTTAAGGCTCTTGGTTATTCTACACGAGAAATTACAGATGCTCTGCAACAAATTGACAAATCTATTATAGATGTTGGAGAAAAAGTTAAAGAAGTAATTAAGTATTTAGGATCTAATAACACATAATATATGAGTATATTAAATAAAATCAAAAAATTAATTCCAAAGAAATTATTTAAAGGTCTCCAACCTTTTTATCATTATTCATTAATTTTCTTAAGTGCTTTCATTTACCGTTTTCCCTCTAGGAAAATATTTGTAGTTGGCGTCACAGGAACAAAAGGAAAAACAAGTGTAATTGAATTAGTAAATGCTATTTTGGAAGAGGCAGGCTATAAAACATCTTTGGCTGGAACATTAAGATTCAAAATCGCTAATAAATCTGAAAATAATAAATTTAAAATGACTATGCCTGGAAGATTTTTTATACAAGATTTTTTAAGAAAATCAGTTAAAGAAAAATGTGATTTTGCTATTTTAGAAATAACATCTGAGGGGGTGAAACAATTCAGACATAAATTCATCCAACTTAATTCACTTATCTATACCAATTTAGCTCCAGAACATATAGAATCACATGGATCTTATGAAAATTATCGTGCTGCTAAATTACAAATAGCTAAAGCATTAGAAAAATCTTCTAAAAAAAGAAAAAATATTATTGTAAATGAAGATGATAAAGAAAGTTCTCGTTTTTTAGATATTGATATCAAAGAAAAAATTAAATATTCATTAAAAGACGCGAAACCTTTTGAATTAAATAAAAATGGTATGAGTATAACCATTAATAATCAAAAAATATTATCTCATCTTTCTGGAGAATTTAATATTTACAATATTCTGGCCGCTATAAAATTTGCTCAAAGTCAAAATATTGGAATGGAAGTGATTAAAAAAGCCATCGAAAACTTTAAAGGTATTCGTGGTAGAGTTGAATTAATAGATGAAGGACAAGATTTTACTGTTATAGTAGATTATGCCCATACACCTGATTCTTTGGAAAAATTATATGAAGCTTTTCCAAATTCTAAAAGAATTTGTGTTTTAGGTGGGACAGGAGGAGGAAGAGATACTTGGAAAAGAAAAATAATGGGTTCTATTGCTGATAAATATTGTTCACAAATTATTTTAACTAACGAAGACCCTTACGATGAAGACCCTAATAAAATCATAGAAGATATAGTAGAAGGAATTAAAAAACCAATTTATGAAATTATAATAGATAGAGGTGAAGCAATAAAAAAAGCTATCTCAACTGCTCAAACAGGAGATACTGTTTTAATAACAGGTAAAGGAACAGATCCTTATATAATGGGAGCAAATAACACTAAATTAAAATGGGATGATGCTTCTATAACAAGAGAAAAAATTATTAATCTATTAAAAAGCTAGGCCTTACATAAAATAATATAAGGTCACTCAAGAAGTAATATGGATGATACAACAAAAAGTATAATTTTTATTTTAATCGGTCTCGGTATTGTTTGGATATTAATTGGAGGTCCTGCAAGAATGAAATCAAAAGATGATTTATTTATAAGACCTCTTGCTCCGGGGGAAGAAGCAGAAACCTATGGAAAAATAGAATTTGGAAAAGAATCTAAAGATAATGAAATTATTTCTATTCCTGAACAAACAGAACAATCTTCTGTAGTAGGATCTCCTTCCACTGAGACTACAACAGTAGACGAAAACACTTCTCCTTATAAAGGAAAAATAGAGATAAGTAAAAGTTATGGTTCTAAATCAGATGTAGATCAAGAATATATAAAACTAAAGGTAAATAATATATCTGACGAAGCTATACAAATTTCTGACTGGAAATTAAGAAGTGGGATAACAGGTACTGAAACCACCATTGGAAATGCTGTTAAATTACCTTATACATCTCAACAAAATACAGCTAGTGCAATTTTTGTTTATAGTAGAAATGAAATAATTATCACCACAGGACGATCACCAATTGGTTTTTCTTTTTTGGTAAATAAATGTTCTGGTTATTTGGAACAATTTCAAGATTTTGTTCCTAACATAAGTAAACAATGTCCACTTGCAGAAGACGAAAATATTCCATCTTATGAATTAAGAATTTTTAATGATGAATGTTGGGATTTTATTGATTCTATTTCCAAATGCGAAACACCATCAAATTATCCTCTGGATATGCAATATGAATGTCGAAATTATCTAACCACTAATATTAATTATGGTGCTTGTTTAGATAACCATAAAGGTGATAATGATTTTTATGGAAATGAGTGGAGAATTTTCTTGAATAGAAGTAATGAATTATGGAAAAATAATAGAGAAATTATTGAATTAATAGATGGACAAGGTAAATTGGTTGATAGTTATAGTTATTAAACCCGCCTGCCGATAGACAGGAATAGAAAGTTTTAAATATTTAAGACTCTATACAAAATAATTCCCACTGAAACAGAAACATTTAAAGATTCTTTTTTTCCTTTCATTGGTATTTCAGCAATAAGATTACATTGTTCAAGTATTTTTTTTGAGATTCCTCTAACCTCATTACCAAAAATAAAGACAGTATCTTTTTTATTAATATTGATTTTTTTATAATCAATTGATTCTTTTGATTGTTCAACTCCAATAATTTCTACTCCTTCTTTTTTTATTTTTTTTATAAGTGAAGTA
>DAOWHH010000018.1 GCA_030641525.1 bacterium | reverse complement strand
TTGAGGCCTGGGCGGGAATCGAACCCGCTCATATCGGTTTTGCAGACCGCCGTGTTCCCAGTTCACCACCAGGCCTTTATTATATTAATATTCTACAAGTCAGAAGACAATTCGTCAATTCTTTGTCTATTTTTTTCTCCCATATCTAATTCAAAGTCTAAAAATGGAATAATTCTCATTTCTAAATTTTTCTTAAGATAATCTCTTAAATCACTTCTTTTTCGTTTAACAAAATTCAAGGCATCTTCTTCACCAGATTCTGGTAAGACACTGATAAATAAAGTAGCTTTTTTCATATCTTTAGATATATTAGCATCTGTTACAGTAATAAGGGATGTTCTGTTTGACTCTTTCCCTAAAAAATTAGCTGCTGCATTTTTTATATTTTCTTTAACTTTATCCTGTTTTAATGTCATAATTTTAGCTTATAGCTTATTAGAACTTTAGCTTTCTAACAAGTTAGTCAGCTAATAAGCTGATTCTCTAATTTGTTCTATTTTTCTACAACAATAAAAGCTTCTATATAATCTCCTTCAGAAATATCTATTTTTGATTTTAGATTCATTCCAAATTCTTCCCCTTCTAATACTTCTTGGCTTTTTATTTTTTGTTTTTCTAGATTTATAAGAGTACCTCTTCCTATTTCATAATCTCTTCTTAAAATTTTTACTTCAGATCCTAATGTTATTTTCCCTTCTTTTACTTTCCCTCCAATAATTTGTTCGTCTTTTGTTTTACTAAATAATCTAATGATTTTTGCTTTACCAATACTTTCTTCAATTTTTATTTTAGGAATCAGATTTTTGATATTCTCTTCTAGCCATTCTGTTAATTTGTAAATAACATCAAAGCTTGCAATTTTAATACCTGATTGTTCAGCTAAGTTTTTAATATTTTGATTAATACGGGTATTAAATCCTATAATAAGTACATTTTCTTTTCGTCCAGCTAATTTAATATCATTTTCGGATATATCACCAACTCCTTCGTGGATAAATCTTATAATAGCTCGTTCATTTTCAATTTTACCAATTTCTTGTTTAATAGCTTCTATTGTTCCAGAAACATCAGCTTTGATTATTACTAAAATTTCAGTTTTATCTATACCATCATCTTCTATATTTTCTGTTTCTATAATAGGAGATTCCTCTCTATTCAATAATGCTTCATTAGCTTCTTTTTTGTTTGAATATATAGAAAAAGGTAAACCCACTTCTGGAACATCACAACAACCTATAATTCTCACAGGGCTTGAAAAGAAAGCAGAATCAATCGGATTACCTAAGAAATCTTCTAATCGTCTTATAGGACCAACTTGATTACCGACTAATATAAAATCTCCTTTTTTGACAGTTCCATCTTTTATAATAGCCATGGTTTCTACTCCTTTTTTAGGATCCATTTTTGATTCCAAAATAAAACCTTGACCTAATAAAGAAGTATCGCCTTTTAGTTCTTCTATCTCGGCTACCAAGAGTAACATATCCAAAAGTTCAGGAACACCATCACCTTTTTTTGCAGAAATAGGGACGAAAGAAATATCACCACCATAACCTTCAAGATAAATTTCGTTTCCTATCAATTCTTGTTTTACTTTTTCAATATTTGCATTTGGTTTATCAATTTTATTGATAGCTACTATAAAAGGAATTTTTGCATTTTTGATACTTTCATAAGCTTCAATAGTTTGAGGTTTAACTCCATCTTCTGCAGATATAATTAGAATAGCTATATCTGCTATATTAGCACCCCTTGATCTCATTGCTGAAAAAGCAGAATGTCCAGGAGTGTCGATGAATGTGATTCTTTTATTATCTTTATGAATAATTTCATAAGCAGTCATATGTTGAGTAATACTTCCAGCTTCACCTTCTACAACATTTGATTTACGAATAAAATCTAGCAAGGTTGATTTACCATGATCAATATGACCCATTACAACTACAATAGGGGATCTTTCTATTATGTTTTTAGATTCTGTTTTTGACATATAGTTTTTAATCTATCTTAGGTGGATTTTGCTACACTTAGTTTTTGACTCTAATTACTCTTTTTCTTTGTCCTTTCGAGAACATCCGCTTCTTCTTTCGATAATTCATATTTTGATTGCCAATTATTAATTGGTTTAGCAAAAACACTTACTTTTTCTCTTGAATATAAACTAGATAATAATAATCCGTCACCTTTTTTATTTAATAAACTGACAGCAAAACTTTGATCCCCCCCGATACCTTCTTCTTTAAAAGGGTTAAATCTTATTATTTCTATATTTTGAATATTAGTTTCAAGTTTATTCAAAATTAAATTAATATCTTCTTTTGTTTTATTTTCAAAAATCTGGAGATTATCTAATCTATCATCAATAGTTTTAATCTTTTTTACTAAACTCTCATTATTCTTCAATATTTTAATATCACGAGTTTTAAATTCCAGATGAATAAACCATAATAAAAACAAAGCATTTATTGCTATTGATACATACAAAAAAATCTCGTTTGTTTCAAACATAACCAAAATTATACATTAAATTACGATTTTTACAATTTTACTTGAGTTTTTATTCTTAATCGTATTTTTATGAAAAATCTGATATTATTTTAAAGATGAAAGTGTTTAAAACCAAGAAAAAAAGAATATATATGGATTATGCTGCAGCTACTCCTGTACGAAAAGAGGTTAAAAAAGCTATGGACAGGTTTTGGGATGTTGATTTTGGAAATCCAGGAGGGATTCATCAAGAAGGGGTAATCGCCAGAAAAGCCATTACGGAATCAAGAGAAAAAATAGCTGAAATTTTAAAAGCCCGTCCTAATGAAATTATTTTTAATTCAGGAGGAACTGAGTCAAATAATTCTGCCATATTCGGAGTATTAGATAAATTAGAAGAGCAAGGAATGGATATAAAAGATATGCATCTAATTACGACAGTGATGGAACATCCATCAGTATTAAGTTATTTTAAATATTTTGAGAAAAAGGGTGCTCAATTAGATTTATTAAATATAGATGAAAATGGAATCGTAGATTTAAAAGAATTCAGAAAACTTTTAAAACCAAATACCGTTCTAATTTCAATAGTTTTTGTTAATAACGAAATAGGAACAATCCAACCAATAAACGAAATAGTAAAAATAATTCGCAATTTTAAAAAAATACAACTTAAAAACCATAATTCTGTTTTACCTATTTTACATTCAGACGCTGCTCAAGCATTGCTTTATATACCAATAGATATGAGGAATTTAAGAGTAGATTTGATGAGTTTTGATTCGCAAAAGATTTATGGTCCCAAAGGTTTAGGTATTTTATATGTTCGTAAGGGAATAGAAATTAACCCATTAATTTCTGGTGGAAATCAAGAGAGAGGTTTACGTTCAGGAACAGAAAATGTTCCATTGATAATTGGGTTTGCTAAAGCATTGGAATTAGCCAAAGAAGAACAGGAAAAAGAGGTAAAAAGATTAACTGGACTTCGTGATTATTTTATTAAGGAAGTTTTAGAAAATATCTCTGGGGCAGAATTGAATGGAGATACCGTTAGAAGATTAGCTAATAATGTAAATATTTCAATACCAGCCAGTGGAAATGAATTTTCTGTTATTCAGTTAGATAATAAAGGAATAGCCTGTTCTCCTAAAACAGCTTGTTCTAAAAGTAGATATTCCTATATAGTAGAATCTTTAGGTAAGAGTGAAGAAATAGTCAAAAACTCTATAAGATTTAGTCTCGGTAAATTAACCACAAAAAAAGATATTGACTATGTTGTGAAAGTATTGATGGAGGTTGTTAATAATAAGATTTGATTTTATTTTGTATATATAGTATTTTGTGTGAAATTGTTTGTACATTCTAAAATTTAATAAGAGGACTTATTATGACTTGTAAAATAGTTCATTATCTTATATCCCTCGATAGAGAGAAGGTGAAATTAAAAGTTCCTTTTGGATCGAAATTATTTGGTTTACAACCGTACAGATGTAACAAGATTAGTATTTTGGCGTTGGTTGATGATAGTCAAAAAAAATCAGAGACGAAGACACTTTATATCACAAAAGAAGGTAAGTCTATTCCTCATAATTTAAATGATTTAAAACCAATAGGAGAAGGTATTTGTATTTTACAAAATGATGTTCCTTTATGTATTTTTGAATTGATTGTCAGATAAACATAAATCTGAAACTGAGAAAACCCCGTCATCATCTGACGGGTTTTTTATTACCCCAAAAAACATTTACTTTAATTAAATTTTTTTATATAATTTAAATTATGAACATAGAAGAACTAAATAAAACTCAAATTATTTTATTAACCCTCTTGGTTAGTTTCGTTACCTCAATCGCTACGGGAATTGTGACGGTATCTTTAGTTAATCAAGCTCCTCCTGTTGTGACGGATACTATTCATAAGGTAATTGAAAAAACTGTTGAGAGAGTTGTTCCAGGTGAACAAAAAGCTACTATAATTGAAAACACAGTAATAGTTAGCGAGGAAGATTTTATTATGGATGCTATAGAAAATAATTCTCAATCACTAGTTAGAGTTTATGAAAGAATAGATGAAGAGATAAGTTTTGTTTCTCTTGCTTTAGTTCTATCAGAATCTGGAGATATTATTGCAGACAAAAATGATTTTTTAATTGAAGAACCTACAAAAGATAAAGAATATTTTATATACCATCAGGATGAAGAAGTTTTGGTAAATAAAGAAGAAACAAAACTAAAAGATAATTTTGTTCTTCTAAAAGCTCAATTATCTAATAACAAAGATATTTCATTTAATCCAGTTACTATGGGAGATTCAGATAATCTTAAATTAGGACAATCAGTAGTGGCTCTTGGAGGAGAAAAATCAGATGTTGTTTTGACTGGTATTATTTCAAATTTAGTGAGAGATAAGGTATTGATTAAAGATGAAGAAGGTTCTGATAAAGAACCAGACTTTAAGATTATTACAACACAAATAGATACTAATATAGATTCTCAAATGATTATGAAATTACTTATTAATCTTGATGGAGAAGTGATTGGTATTAAATCAGAATCTAATTTTTTTAACCCTATAAATCTAATTAAAGAAGATATTAAAAATATTCTTCAGATTACTGAGAAAAGTGAATAAAACTTGATTTAATAGTAAAACTTCAGTATAATCGGACGATTAAGAGTTTTTAATTTGGAAAAGTCGCGAAGCAATTTTTCCTCTAATAAATTAATTAGCTAACTCCTAATTTCCTAATAAATATGCCTCCATTCAATAATTTTACAACAAAAGCAAAAGAGGTGATTCGTAGATCACATGAATTAGCCATAGAAAGAGGACAAAATCATGTAAGTCACTTACATCTTTTTACAGCAATAATGCTTCAGGAAGAGAATATGGTTATATCTATTTTAGAAAAATTAGATATAGATATAATTCTATTAGCAGATTCTTTACTTGATTTAATAGAAGCGCCTGATAAAGGGGCTACTTTGACGCCTTCATATCAAATATTTTTTACTCCAGAATTAACTCAAGTATTAAAAAGAGCCACAGATATATCACAACAAATGAAAGATTCTTTCATTTCCGTTGAACACCTATTTTTGGCTTTGCTAGAAATACCAGGAGATGTATTTGAAATTTTAAATCGTTTCAAAATCAATAAAGAGGAAGTAGTACGAATATTAAACGATATTAAGGAAGGAAAAATCACAGAAATTAAACAAACACCTAAATATAGAGCCTTAATTAAATTTACAAGAGATCTAACCCAATTAGCTTCCGAAAATAAATTAGATCCTGTTATCGGAAGAGATGAAGAAATTAAAAGGATTATTCAAATCCTTTCTCGTAGGACGAAAAATAATCCAATATTAATCGGAGATGCAGGAGTAGGGAAGACTGCTGTAGCCGAAGGTTTGGCTTTGAGAATATTTCAAGGAGATGTTCCTCAATCATTGAAAGATAAAGAATTAGTGTCGTTAGATTTAGGTTTACTTGTGGCAGGAACGAAATATCGAGGAGAATTTGAAGAAAGACTAAAAGCTATAATGAAAGAAATAAGAGAAAGTAAAGGGAAAGTAATTTTATTTATTGATGAAATACATACCCTTGTAGGAGCTGGAGCATCAGAAGGACAAATGGATGCTTCCAATATGTTAAAACCAGCTTTAGCTAGGGGAGAATTACAAGCCATTGGAGCTACTACTTTAAAAGAATATCAAAAATATATTGAAAAAGATTCGGCTTTAACAAGGAGATTTCAGCCAGTACATATAAGTGAGCCGTCACTTGATGACACTATTGCAATTTTAAGAGGATTAAAAGAAAAATACGAACTTTATCATGGAGTAAAAATTACCGATGAAGCTATTATTGCTGCTGTGAATTTATCTAGTCGTTATATTACAGATAGATTTTTACCTGACAAAGCTATTGATTTAATAGATGAATCAGCTTCTGCTTTAAAAATTTCTTTAGAAAACAAACCTCCTATTTTAGAAAAAACAGATAGAGAAGTTACTCGTCTTGAAATTGAAAAAGAAGCTCTTAAAAATGAACCAAAAAATAAAGAGCGTGTAAAAGAAATAGAAGAAGAAATCGCAAATCTGAAAGAAAAAACATCTGAATTATCTATTAAATGGAATAATGAAAAAACCATTTTGGCAGAGATAAAAGAAATTAAAGAAAATCTAGAATTGTTGAGAATAGAAGCAGATCAAAAAGAAACAGAATCTGATTTGGCTAAAACAGCTGAGATTCGTTATGCAAAAATTCCCCAATTGGAAAAAGACTTAAAATCAAAAATGAGTCGTCTTAAAAAATTGAAGAAAGGTGGAAGATTATTAAATGAAGAAATAACTACTAATGAAATTGCTGATATTGTCAGTCGTTGGACAGGGGTACCAATTACCAGAATGTTAGAAGAGGAAACAGAAAAATTGAATCGAATGGAAGATAAATTAAAAGAAAAAGTAATTGGACAAGATGAAGTTATACAAAAGATTTCAGATGCAATTAAAAGATCTCGAGTAGGAATTTCTGATCCCAATAAACCAATTGGTTCTTTTTTGTTTTTAGGTCCAACAGGGGTAGGGAAGACAGAATTAACAAAAAAATTAACAGAATTTATGTTTGATAATGATAAATCTTTAGTTAAAGTAGATATGTCTGAATTTATGGAAAAACATAGCGTTTCAAAATTAATAGGAGCACCACCAGGATATGTAGGACATGAAGAAGGGGGATCTTTAACTGAGACTATTCGTCATAAACCTTATTCAGTAGTTTTATTTGATGAAATAGAAAAAGCTCATCCAGAAGTATTTAATATCTTACTTCAGGTTCTTGATGATGGAGTATTAACTGACGCTAAAGGAAAGGTAGCTAATTTCAAAAATACTATTATTATTTTGACATCTAATATAGGATCAGAATATATAAATAAAATGGAGAATATTGGTTTTAATGATTATTCAGAAGATGATAAATACGAAGAAACTAAAAAGAAAATTCATAATTCATTGAAGGAACATTTTAGACCAGAATTTCTAAATAGATTAGACGAAATTATAATTTTTGATATTCTGAAAGAAGAATCAATTAGAAAAATTGTAGATATTCAAATAGATATTATAAAAAAGAGATTATTGGATAAAAATATTTCTTTGAATATAGCAAAATCAGTACTTTTCTATTTAGCTCAAAAAGGTTATAATCCAAAATACGGAGCTCGTCCTCTAAAGAGATTAATACAAAAAGAAATATTAAATCCTATAGCATCCTTGATGATTTCGGAAGGGATGATGGTTGGGGGTATAATTGCAATTGGATTAAAAGATGATAAATTAACTTTCACTATTAAGAAAAGAAAAGGAGGAATATCTGTAAATAACAAACAATTAGAAAAAATGACCTCATAAAGGTTACACTTGCGTCGATGGTAGAGCGGTCAAATACTCGAGTCTGTAAAACTCGCGCCTTCGGGCTACGTAGGTTCGAATCCTACTCGGCGCACTATAATAAAAATAACTACCCAGAATTTCTGGGTAGTTATTTTTATTATAGTGCGCCGAGAGAAAGCAAAGAGTTTTGCTTTCGTTAGGATTCGAAAGTCGGAAGAAAATTTGAAATTTTCTGAGACGGGGTCGCGAACACTTAGTATTTTTGAGTTCGAAGGATGAAAAAAATACTTAGTGATTTGAGACCAAACCTGCCTGTCGGTAAAGGTAGGTTTTACTCTAAATTGAAATATAATTTGTTATAGAAAATAAAAAACAACCTATCGTTCAAACACGAATGACAGGTTATTATTTTTTACCTTTCCTTCTTTTTTTCTATAAGGTCTAAAATTTTAGACCAGAAATTTTTTGCCAATTCATTTTCCTCTTTAGTAATATCTAATAGAAAATTCCTCCAACCAGCACTTACAAAAAGTTTTTCCAAAATCAGTATTTCTTCGTTTGTAATTTCCAAAGAATTGTTATCCATTTTTTCTCCTATTTTCAATTAAGAAAGTACTTCTGATTTTAAAAACTTATATTCATAATACATCCATTATAAAACTTATCAAGTATTTTATCTTTTCCCTCAAAACATTGACAAATAAACACTAATAAGTACCATTAACTCAATCAGTAGTCATTTGTAAATATTAAATAACAATAAAAAAGAGGATTCATTATGAAATCGGCTATTTTAGAAATGAGCATTAACATCAACTTTTCCTTGCAGATTGACTTGTTTAATAATCAGGAATTATATAAGCAGGTGGAAGAGATCAGTTGCGAACATCGCGATATATTCCAAATGAGAGTTCATTTGTTAAAAATTGAAGAATTGAACCTTAAAGAGTTTGAACAAAAAGCCATTTATGAATGTGTATGGATGTTTGAGTCAATAGGAATCGAGGTAAGACCGGAGGAAATTTTACGATCAACACATCTTAACGGAAAAACACTTTTTTTAGATTTCAGTGTTAGGAAAGAAGGCTCCGAAACAATAGAAATCTAAAAAACATTGTTTCAAAGCATTTCTTTTTCGACAGATAAACCAAAATCTTGTGTCTCTTAACCCCAAATCGAAAGGTAAGGGGTTTTTCTTTTATCCCAAACCCTATTTTCCTTGATTTTAATCCAAAACAATGTAATATATAGCCTATATTAAAAACGACAAATTATATGAAATTCGCAGTAATAGAAACAGGAGCTAAACAATATAAAGTATCTGAAGGAGATACAATCAAGATTGAAAAGCTTTCTAAAACAGAAGAATACAAAGAAGGAGATAAAATCACTTTTGATAAAGTGCTTTTAATTGATGATGAAAAAGATACGAAGATAGGAGAGCCTTATTTAAAAGATTCTAAAGTAGAAGCTGAATTCATAAAACAAGATAGAAATAAAAAGATTAGAATGATGAAATTCAAATCAAAAAGTAATTACTTGAAAAGAATGGGACACAGACAAACATATCATCAAGTAAAAATAACTAAAATATAAAATACAAAAAAAGGGGTGGTCGCAAAGCGACCACCCCTTTTTTATTTTAACGGCACTGCACAAAAACTACGGTCGTAGTTTTTGTGCAGTATTGTTTTTTATTAAATATCTTAGACTCTATTTTTAA
>DAOWHH010000014.1 GCA_030641525.1 bacterium | reverse complement strand
TTTCATTAAATAACTTATCTATTTCATCAAGCTGTAAACTATATTCATTTCCTAATTCTTGTAATTTCTGAGCAATGTCAGTAGATGAAATAGCCGCCCGTACATCCTCAGGGATAGATAAAAATTTTTCTTTTAATTGTTTGAATTCAAACATATAAATAAGTATTAAGTAGTAAGTATTAAGTATAAAATTTTAGCTGCAAATGTTTTCTTAATTCCTAATTCTTAAATCATAAATCTTTTTCTTGTTTCTTTTTATCATCTTTCTTAACTTTTACACTTTCTTTTGTTTTTTTAAGTTTTTCTTTTGCTTTTTCTATTTCCTCTTTTATTTTAGCTTCCATATCTTTAACTTCATCTTCGGCTTTATACAAGCTCTCTTTTAAAGCGGGGCTTGGTTTTATTTTGTCTACTTCACGAATATCTTTTATCTCATCTTTAATTACTCTTAATTTATGTCGTGCCTTTTTGATCTCTTTATTTTTATTATCTTTTAATTTATTTTGAGCTATTTTTAATTCTTCTTCAGCTTTTGGTATATCCAATAATGCTTTAGAGACTTGTTGATCTGCTTCTGTTGTTCCTAATATTGAACTCATAATAGATCGTCCTCCTATACTTGGTAAAATCTTTTTTCCACCAATTTTTGGTATAAAACCTGGTACAGAAGCAAATCCACGAGTTTCTCCGATATTTTTTGCATATATTTCAGAACCTTTTTTAGTTTTAGGTTTTCCAGTAGTAGGATCCATTATTACTTTTCCAGAGTCATCTTTTTGTACTACATCCCCAAGAAATTTAGCATATTCTTTTCTTTTTTTCTCTTGTTCAATTACTTTTGTTTTATAACCCCCTTTTATTCCTGTACCTAAGCCCAATGCTTTTCCTACTTTGGGGATATTTCTAACATCAAAACTAGCATCAGCTAATTTTCTTACCTTATCTACTCCAAATTTACCAATACTGTTAGTTGCAAACTCTTTGTCTTTTGCCCAATCAGCGGTTTTACTAGCTACCCCTCCAATAACTCTTCTACCAAGTCGTCCTGTTGCTCCAAATGTAGCAGCCCCAGCCCCAGCTCCAGCTCCAGCTTTGATTCTTCCAGTTCCCCATTCTTTTAGACCTTTTCCCATTCCCATCATTCCTTTTGCCCCAGTAGCTCCTAATTTAGAAGCGGATACGATAGAAGCTATCATTAGACCAATAATTAAAATAAAATTAAAAATTACAAAAGATACCCCACTTCCTGATGTACCTGTAACAATATTATCAAAACCAGTATTCTTTGCTCCTATAGTATTTTGATAAGCTTCACTAGTTATTCCTCTAGCCACTATATATATAAACATCATAAATATAGGAGCATAAAATGCTTCAGTAAATAATGTTTTCCACCAATTTTTAGCATGAGATTGGGTGGCTGGTAAAATTGATCCTAAGAAAGCAAAAGGAGATAATATCATTAAAAACATCAAGAATATCATTCTTTTCATAAATAAAATAGCGGCAGCAAAAAATACAAAAGCTGTCACAAGTAAAAATATAGAACCCATAAATGCCATTGTCAAGATATTTTCAACAGGTTTCTTTTCTAATGTCGCTTTAGCATAAACAGTTTCTAAATTTAAAGATTGTGCAAATATATTTGAAATTCCTTTATCCCAGGCTTGATTACCTGTTCCACCACTACCTACATCTTCAGTAATAGCATTATAAAAACCAACTGTAAAAACATTAGCAGTATCTATAATGACATTAGTGATAAATAAAGAAAAATTAATAAAGAGAGCCACTATAATTACTTGTTTTAATAGAGTTTTAGCATTATATTTTTCTATACCCAAAATAGTAGCAATTGAAATAGCCAAGAGAATAAAAATAAAAGCCATATTGGATAAATCCCTCATTATTTCCCAACCGATATTTACAACCCCTACATTTTCAATTACCTCTTTAAAATTAAGGGTATAACTTATTACAAAATTAAAGAGAGTTCCTGCTAATCCTAAGATTGTAGCTGCTAAACCTAAAATAATATTAGCAATAGCTAATTTAATACTATCAATGCTAAAAATACTAGGAGAGGTTTCGGCACCAACAAAACTAAAATTTCCTAAAAATATTAAGGTTGAAAATATTGTTGTAATTAATATTGATTTATATTTTTTAATGATTTTCATAATTTCAAGTGAGGATTGGTAGAAATAATTATGTTAATATTTATTTCTACATAATCCGAACGCAGGAATTATATGCTCGCTTCATATATTTAATATTATTTTTTACTCCTCCTCTTCGTCTTTATCTTTAATACAAATTAATTCTTCACCTTCGTAATTACTTATCACCAATTCACTTTCAAGAAAATCATTCTCAATTTGGGCATTTGAAATATCAACTAGATTGTGAGTATCTATGTCATCAAAATTATTATTTATTTTAGTCCATTCATCAAGGAATTCAGCTGAATTAGCTTTAGATATTAATGTATTTAATTCTGTAATAACAGAACTAGATCTTGTTATTTCTAACGGAATACTTTCTCTTAATTTAGCAATTTTTAATGAGTTTCCTTTTATAGTTGCTGTAGTTGTGGCACAGTCTGTAGCAAACATCAAAGATTCTTCCTTTATACTCTTATATTCAATTTCGTTTTCTAATGAATTTTCAATTTTACTTGATATATCATCATATATCCCAGGTAATTCAATATCTTCTAAATCTTCGTTGTATATAGTACTTCCTATTAATCCTTCAGGACCCATAATATATTCTGATACCGCATATGCGACAGCAGCACCAATAACTTCGTTAACTTCATCTGCTATAACTAAAGTTTGGTTTCCAAATTTAAGAGATTCACCACCTAATTCTTGTACCCAAACTCCAGGGGTTATCATTCGGCAATTTACCTCTGTGTTATTCCAACAAGTTTCGCCATCTGGAGTACACTCTAGTACGGTGTCGCATTTTTTTATACTTCGAAAACCACTTCCCCAACTTAATTCCTGATCCTCTTCCTTTAATGCTTTAGCTATTTCTCCACTAATAGCTAATTCAGCCTTCATAAATGATCCATAAGCATTATTATCAGGTTTACTTGTCATAGAAAACCAAGTAGCCCAATTCCAATCATTTCTAAGGGAATTAATAGCATCTTCTGAATTACCTATTACATCAGACAAGGTACAAGAAGGAGCTCTTGGGTTGAAATAATGATATAAAGCAAATTTTATATCTAAACTGAAAGGGCTACATAAAAATGCTAATTTTGTTCCCATAATATATTCTCCAATAATTTCGTCAGTAATTCCTCTTGAAAAAATACTAAGATTTTCTATAACAAGAGGATTTCCTTCAAAACCACTATTTATCCAATTAATAGTACGATCAGTAATATGCCTAAGCATAACTTTAGCAGTTGCATAAGCAAGAGCATCTCCTATGTCCATAGATTTTTTATCAATCGCTTTTGCCTCTTCTGCTGCTATTAATACACCTGTATTTGCGGCTGTTGTTCCTGTGGATCCAGCTGTAGCTCCTGTGGATCCAACTATAGCTGATATGCCAGTTGCTATGCCACCAAGAAGTACAGCACTGGTTACATTAGCTGTTGTGTTAGCAGCTTCGGTGGTAGTAAGTATAGCTTCAGTGGTTATTGGAATCGATAAAAATAATAAAGAAAATATTAAAATAGGAAAAATTATTTTTTTGTTTTTTGTATTTTTGAAATTCATTTTTGATTAATAATCAATATTATTTTCATTGAAATATACTCCAATTTCTGAGAAAGTCATTATCAATTTATTTTCGTCTTCAATATATTGTTGAGAAGCAATTAAAGCTGATATCGGATCTATAAAGACTGCTTTCATTTTTTTTGTATCAATAATTATGTTAGAGAGTAAATTTATTATTTGTAGATTTAATGATCCTAAATCAAAAGGTGTTTCCATATTCAACAATATACTCATTAAATTGGTATAAACGATAATATTTTCTTCAGCTTCTTTTAATATTTTAATATCATCCTTATCCAAAGCTTCTTTTAATATAATAATATCACTACGCATATCAGATGATAATTTAGAAAACATATTTTTTAATTCATCCGCATATTTTTGTCTATTATCCTGATTATCTGAAACCAATATCAAATCTTCTATAAAATAATTTTCTTTATTATTTGATTGTATATTTTTACCAACTATTGCTTGAATTAATTTGTCTTGATCTTCAGTTCCTAATTTATTTTCTTGTTTTAATGCAAGATAGCCTATAAATAATTCTTGAGCGAAAATATCTGTTTGATTGAGTCCTGTATTAGATCGCAAATCACTTGTAAGTTTTTGTATATTATTTTTATTTTCAGTAATTTCATCATTAGGTCCTGCTATTAACGGATTTCTGTTTAATGAAATCTCGTCATTATCACTTGTTCCATCTTCATCGGTATCTGGATTATTAGGATCTGTTTTCCACAAAACTTCTTCCCAATCTTTTAATCCATCACCATCTGAATCTAATGAAATTATTTCTTCTGTTATTTCTTCTTTATTTATATTAGGAATATAAGTAGAAACTCTATTTTGAAACCTTTTAAATATAAAAATAATTGAAAAAATTACAAAGACTACACCTAAAAAAGCCAATACTTTCTTGCTTGGTAGATATTTATTCATACTAGATAAATTATATCAAATTCAGTGTCTTTTTAGAGTTATTTTTGTGAATAACTAATAAGGTTAAGTTTGTCTTTGTCAGCCGAAAGTTGAGCGAAGTGAAATCCGTCTCAGGAGGGATGAGTGTAGCGAAGTCTGCCTAAGGAGGATCTGGAAAGTGGAAAGAAAAATTCAGCTATCGGATAGCTGAATTTACGATAACTGATTTTAAGTTAGTTTTTGGGAAATGGTATAAGTTCAAAATAGAGATTTTTCCAATCTTCTATTGATAGGTTTTCTGCCCTAATTTTAGGGGATAAATTTAATTTTTTAAATACTTTAATTAAGTCGTTTTTCGGTAAATAATCTAAATTATTTACCAAAGTTTTTCTTTTACTTGAAAAAGCTTTTTTTATTAACAAAAAGAAAGATTCTTCATCTATTTCTTCAAAAAATCTTTTTGATATTTTTTCTATCAAAATAATAGCTGAATCTACTTTTGGTTGAGGTTCAAAATATCTAGCAGGGATTGTTCGTATGTATTTAGGTATTCCATATACTTTTATACTAATAGACAAAATACTTTCTTTGTTTTTCTTTGGGTCTTTTGATTCTCCAATGATTCTTTGAGCAACTTCTTTCTGTAACATTAAAACCATTTTTGTAGGTTGTGAATTTGAAGATAGAAATTTTTTTAAAAATTTACCAGTGATGTAATATGGGATATTGGCAATTATTTGATATTGAGAATCTTTAAAATATTCTTCGTGATCAAATTTTAAAATATCAGAGTGAATTATTTCCAACCCCCCTTCTTTAATTTCTTTATTGAATTTATTTTCTAAAAAATTAATTAATCTATCATCTTTTTCAATAGCAATAACTTTTTTAGCTTTTTCTAAAATTTTAGTTGTTAAAGTTCCTTGTCCTGGTCCAATCTCTAAAACAATATCACTGGATTTTAAACTAGCTGTTTCTATTATTTTATTTAGAATTTGGGAGTCTTCTAAGAAGTTTTGTCCTAATGATTTTTTAGTATGAAACATATAAGACAGTATAAAGTAGCAAGTAGTAAGTATCAAGTATGTGAAACATTTTTAATATAAAAACCAAAAAACTATAGATTTATAGTAAATATACTAATAAAACCGAAAAGGCGAGCCTTCGGCTCGCCTTTTCCTCAATACTTAATACTTACTTACCATTCAAGATATTCTATTTTTTCAGATCCTTCTGAAGAATTTGTGTAATGATTATCTGAAACATCCTCTATTAAATTATCATCTATATCTGTGATAAATTCTGAAATTGTATTTGTTCTGCGTGATCCGAAAATTGTTCTCATTGAAGTATAGGTTAAAAATAATTTTTTTCTAGCACGAGTAAGAGCTACATAAAATAATCTTCTTTCTTCCTCTTCTTGGTTAGAATCAGATTTGTCGTACATCTTACTAGGAAAAAGTTCGTCTTCCAAGCCAGCAATAAAAACAAAATCAAATTCAAGTCCTTTAGAAGCATGAACAGTCATAAGTTTTACAGCATTAGTTTTTTTCTCCATTTTATCTTGGTCTGTCATAAGAGCGACATCTTCTAATAATTTTTCTATCCCTTCCCCTATTGGCATTTTGTCATATTTCAAAGCTAGTGAAACAAGCTCTTTCATATTAGATAATCTTTCTAAATCTTCTTCTGTTCCAGATTTTAATTTATCACCTAAACCACTTTCTTGGATAATGAATTTAATTAAAATTGATGGTTCTTTTATTAAGGCAATTTCTTTTATCTTGATTAATAGACTCCTAAAGTTTTTTATTTTTAATTGAATAGTAGAACTTAATTCATCTTCTTTATCGGCAAATATTTTTGCGAGTGTCACTTTTCCAATTCCTCTAGCTGGTGTATTTACCACTCGTTTGAAATCAATTAAATTTTCTGAATTAAGAGATGTTTTTATATATGAGATGATGTCTTTAATTTCTTTTCTATCAAAAAATTTTGTTCCTAAAACTTGATAAGGAACTCCCACATTTAAAAAAGCTTCTTCTAAATTTCTTGATTGAAAATTTGTGCGATATAGGACAGCAATTTCTTGGGCGGGAATTTTTTGATTCTCAATTAAATCTTGAGCTGTTAATGCTATGAAATTAGCTTCATCTTTTTCATCGTAAGCAGAATATAAATCTATTTTTTCACCTGCGTTATTTTTGGTAAAAAGATTCTTATCTTTTCGTAAGCTATTCTTTTTTATGACTTTATTAGCAGCAGCTAAAATATTTTGGGTAGAGCGATAATTTTCTTCCAATAAGATTGTTTGTGATTTAGAAAAATCTTTTTCAAAATTTAAAATATTTCTAATACTAGCTCCTCGCCAAGCATAAATTAATTGATCTTCATCCCCTACTACACAAATATTTTTATTTTTACCAGAAAGTAATTTAGCGATTTTATATTGAACTTTATTTGTATCTTGATACTCGTCTATATGAATATATTTCCATTTTTTTTGATAGCGTTCCAAAATATCTTTTTTCTCTTTTAATAAAGTTGCTGTTTTTAATAGAAGATCATCAAAGTCTAATGACTTTTCCTTATTTAATCTCTCTTCGTATTTTATCCAGACATCAGAAATTATTTTAGATAAAAAATCGCTTCCTGACCGTGGTTCACTTTCATAATCAAATGGAGTTATAAAATTTCCTTTTTGTTTAGAAATTACCCCCAATATCTTTTTAGGTTCAATTTGTTTAGGGTCTAAATCTAAAGAAATAATTATTTCTTTAATTATTTTTTGTGAATCATTTTTATCAAGAATGGAAAAATATTTGGAAATATTTAATTCTTTGAAATTTTCTCGAAGAATGTATACACCAAGGGAATGAAATGTTTTTATGAAAGGTTCTTCTTCAAAAGATATATTAGAAATGAAATCTTTTTTTAAAAGTTTAGACACCCTTTCTTTCATTTCATTAGCAGCTTTATTTGTGAATGTGACAGCTAAAATATTTTCTGGCGCCACTCCGTTTTTTATTAAATGTAAAATTCTATAACTAATAGTTCTAGTCTTTCCTGCTCCAGCTCCCGCTAATATTAAAAGTGGTCCATCTTTATGCAAAACAGCTTTTTTTTTGTTCTGAATTTAATTCATCTAAATATGACATTTTTGTAGTATATCATAAAAAAACACAACGATTTTTTATCAAAATAAAATATTCGGAGGTTCAACCTCCGAATATTTTCGGAGATTTTGCTATCCACAAATTTTTACTGGAATGATTGACTGAGTTGGTGGAATTGATAAAATTATAGTACCTGAGAATTCAGGTATTAAGAGATTCTAAACAAGTTCTTATAGATTTGAGAAGCAGAAAAAACGATTGACTTTTTAGTGCTTTTTGTTATTATATTGGAATATTTAAGTGTTTATGCTGAATATCAGAAAACGGATGAAAACGATGAAAATTAATATTTAGGCTTATTTTACTTAATAAAAAAGATCCTATTTGGTCAAAAATATGGCCAAAACAGGTGATTAAATTGGATATAAAAGGTTTTTCTCCGAAAAACTCTGTTTTTGGTTCATTTATTGGATTGGGAATTTTTTTAATTATGTTATTAGGAACACCTCTTGTAAGCAATGCAGGTGTTTTTTCTTTGTTTTCTGGATTATTTGACAATGTTATAGATGAATTAATAGAGATGGAGGAAGATCTAAATTCTCAAAATATGGCTTTATTAAGGGCTTCTATCAATTATAATCCTAATTCAGGTAAAGGGGGTGGTGATATTGTTATTGTAGATAATTCCGCTTTATTACCAGAATCCGGTCCAATGGGAACTATGGTAAATGTTGAAGAAAGGGCTAATTCAGACAGAATTGCTACTTATATTGTTAGGGAGGGAGATACTTTAGGTCAAATTGCAGAAATGTTTGATGTTTCTATAGGAACAATTATCTGGGCTAACGATATAAAACAAGGTGATTTGATCAGAAATGGGCAGATTTTGAGTATTTTACCTATTAATGGGGTTAAATATACAGTTCAAAAAGGTGATACTCTAGAAAGTATTGTTGAGAAATATAAAGGAGATATCAAAGAAACAAGGCAATATAACGATTTGTTGGATAATAGTGTGTTGGCTGTTGGTGATGAAATTATAATTCCTGAAGGAGAAGCTCCTCTACCTAAGTCTAATTCAAAATCAGTGATTAGATATAACCCTTTAAGAGGAACTGGTGGTCCTGAATATATTGGTTATTATATTAGACCAATTTCTGGCGGAAGAATTTCACAAGATTTGCATGGTTATAACGCAATAGATTTCGCAGCACCAAAAGGAACTCCGATTGTAGCATCTGCTTCAGGAGAAGTGATTATTTCTAAAGATAACGGGTATTGGAATGGTGGTTATGGTAATTATATTGTTATAAAGCACAATAACGGTACTCAGACTTTATACTCTCATAATAGTCAAAATATTGTTTGGGCTGGATATCACGTTGTCCAAGGGCAAGTGATAGGTTATATAGGATCTACTGGTAGATCAACAGGACCTCATGTTCACTTTGAGGTTCGTGGAGCTAAAAATCCTTTTTCTCTATAAGGTTTTTTGTTTTTAGAATATATACAGAATATTATTCTGATATTTTTTTTATTGAGTTCTAAAAATTTATTTTCTTAATGTATCAGCAAGTTCTTCTTGGATTTTTATTAATTCGTTATTTTTTAATTGTTGGTCAGTTTCAATTTTAGAGATTTCATCCATTGTAGTTTTTATACTTCTATCATTATCTCTTGATTCTTTTTTCATTTGTTCTATTTCGTTTTTTAATACTCGTATCTCTCCTTCTTTTTGTATAATTCCTTGATTTTTTTGTTCTTTTTCTGTTTGGAAATTCTGTAATTTTGTTTTAAGTTCACTTAATTTTAATATTTCTCTTTGTATTTCTTGTTTAAGTTGACTTATAGTCATTTCTAAATCTGTTTTATTTGGCATATTTTTATTTGGGTTAGGATTATATAATTGATAATTGTTTATATATTAGCATTTTTTTTAAAAAAGTGTTGTTTTTTTATTAAATATTGGTAAACTAAAAATAGTTGTTTTTGGATTTTTATCTTTTTTAACTTAAAATAAGGAGAAATTATGCTAGAAAAAGAAAGTTTTTTAAGAATCTTTATTGCTAATATTACTTCAGGAATAATAGTAATAATCTTTTTGGAAGCTTTGTTATTTTTTATTAAAAATATTTGTGGTTTAAATTTAAAGATACATCCTCTTTTAGAGATTATTGTCTTTCTCATATCCACAGCTATTATTTTATGGAAAATAGCTCCATTTATAACTGGTTGTGAGTCTAGCAGTAAGAGGTTGCGGACTAATATAATTACTATAATCGCAATAAGTATAGGTCTTTTTTGTAATTATTTGTTTGGTTTATTTCTAAATGAAATTTTAGAAAATTCTATACTTCGTGATCAGGTATTTGCGTTCCATATTGTAATTTTTATGCTTACAACAACTTCTAGTTTTTGGTGGATGATGGGAAAATGGGGGTTTCCACCTAAAAAACTTTCTTAGGTCTGTATTGGAGTGCTTCCAATATATGTTCAGGAAGTATTTTTTTAGATTGGTTCAAATCAGCAATGGTTTGAGCCAATTTTATTATTTTATGGTAGGCACGAGCTGATAATTCTAATTGGGTAGCTGATTGATTTAAGATATCTTTTGTTTTTGTATCCAAGTCTATCATTTTCTCTATATCTTTGGCTGACATATTGGAATTAAATTTAGATTTGGAGTTTTTAAATCTTTTTTCTTGAATATTTCTAGCTTCTTCTACTCTCTTTTTTATAATATTAGTTTTTTCTAAAGAATCATCTTTTTCAGAAAGTTTATGATGATCTATATTGGCAACTTCAACCCACATATCTATCCTATCTATAATCGGACCGGAGATTTTTCTTTGATAATTTGTTAATTGAATAGGTGAACAAATACATTCTTTTTTAGTTCCGTAATTTCCACAAGGGCAAGGGTTCATTGTGGCTATTAATATAAAATCAGCCGGAAAAGATGTACTTCCTCTGGAACGAGAGATATTTATTACCCCATCTTCTAAAGGTTGTCTTAAGGCTTCAAGAGCCCTTTTTTCAAATTCAGGAAATTCATCCAAAAATAAAACTCCTTTATGAGCTAAAGTAATTTCTCCTGGTTTAGGAGAGGCTCCACCTCCTACAAGAGCAACATAAGAAGCGGTATGATGAGGAGATCTGAAAGGTGCCTGAATAATTAAATCTTCTTTTAATGTCCCAGCAATAGAATGGATTGATGTTGTTTCTAAAATTTCTTTGAAAGAAAGTGGTGGGAGAATATAACAAAATGCTTTAGCTAACATAGTTTTCCCCGTTCCGGGAGGTCCGTACATTGCGATATTATGACCACCAGAAGCAGCTATTTCTAAACCTCTTTTTGCTAATTCTTGTCCTTTAATATCAGAAAAATCAATTACAGGAAGTGATTTATTATAATTTATTTTAGTTTGTATTTGTGTTTTTAAACAAAAATCTTTTTCTGACTCTAAATTACTAAAATGTTTAATAATTTCTTTGATGTTTTTAACTCCGAATATTTTTATTCCTCCAACCAAAGCACCTTCTTTTGCATTTTCTATAGGTAGATAAACTTCCTCAAAATCCAATTCTTTTGCTTTTCTAATTAAGGAAAGAGTTCCATCAATTTTCCTTAAATTCCCATCTAATGTTAATTCGCCTAAAAATATTTTTTTATCAGGATTAAAATCAATATCTCCTGATGCTAATAGATATGCAATAGCTATTCCCAAATCAAAATTAGGACCCTCTTTTTTAATACTAGCAGGGGCTAAAGATACAATTACTTTTTGATTTTTGCTTTTAGGAGATTTAAAACCGTTATTTTTGATAGCAGCTGATACCCTGTCTTTAGATTCTTCTATTGCTTTATCAGGTAGTCCAACTATGGAAAAAGCATTTAGAGTATTTTTTGAAATATCTACTTCAATATCAATTATATATGCTTTAAGCATATTTATTTGGGCAGAATGTAATTTTGAGAAATGCATAATTTAAAATATTAATCTCATTTGTTTGTAGAGATTTTATTTATTAAATATATGGTTTTCTCTGAAACTCTAAGGGTAAAATTTTTAATTTTTAATGTTTAAAAATTATTTAAATTAATATTTTTTTATATCAACACTATTTTTAGTTTTATAACTTACTTTTTATGCTTGATACAAGTCTCTGCTGCTGGATTAGCCTCCAATCTTTCTTTTTCTATATCTTCACCACATTCTTTACATATTCCATAATTATCTTCGTCAATCTTTTTTAATGCATTTTTAACATTATTAAAACGAATTTCTAAATCTGTTAGAATAGCATTTCTTTCTCTAAATTCTTCTTGGTCATCTGCATTATCATTAAGGTCTGAATGATCATCGTCTTGATTTGTTTCTGGATTGCCGGTTGCTTCCCAATCATTTGGATTATCAGGATTAATTCTACCTACAGTTTTTAATTCTTTAGTAAGTAATTTTAACTCATCCTCTAGCTTTTTTTTATAATATTGTGTATCCATATTAATTAAGTGTTAATTATTAATCGGTAAGTATTAAGCGGAAAAATTTGCGGAGCAAATTTTTCTATACTTGATACCTAATATTTGCTACTTACTATTTATCTAGTTCGATAACTAATTGTTAAACGATTAAATATTTCTTGCAAAGTATTTTTGTTGGTAGCAATAACTATAGTATTTTTATCAGCAAAAGCATATACAAATATTATATTACCTTCATTATCTAAAATAGCTCGAGCATCTCTGTTTTTTACAACAATATCTTTAAATTGGTATACTCCTTTTCTTAATTGGGATGTAATTATAGCTGGATTTTCTTCTACAAAAACAGCTCTTAAATCTTCAATCATATTAGTTTCCCATTTCAGCATTTCTGGAAAAGAATTTTCAAAAGATTCAGTCTTAAGAATTAAAAATGGTTTATTTCCAAAAGATGAATAGAAACCAAACATAAAATCTTTTTCAATAAACCTTAAGAAAGTGTCAGAAACACGAAAATCTAATAAATTACTCAAGGTATTGATATCTATTAATTTTTTGCTTAATTCCCCGCTCGCATTAGATTCTCTGTCGGTCAAATACAAATGTATTAAAGATCCCATAGGTATATCAGTGTTAAATATTTCATTTTCGATCAATTGAGAAAGTTTTATTTTATTAGTTTGATCTAAAAATATTTCTCTTTGATATTCGGAATATATAATAGAATTTAATTCTACATCACTAATTTTAACAATTGGTGTAGGTCTTAAAAAATACATCAAAATTATAGATGATATTCCAATTAAGATAATGGATATACTTGTGATTAATAGAATTATATTTTTTTTGGTAGCCTTTTCAACTCCCATTACTTTTGAAAAGATATTTTCTTTCTTTATTTGTTCTGCAATAATTGCACCAGTTACAGACAACCCGTCTTTTTTTAAAAGATCTGCCATATCGTCTTGGTATGTTCTGATAGATACAGACTTTTTTTTACCTACCATATCTTTAGTAGAAGAAGGTTTTACCATGCCGGAGCCTTTGGTAGAGGTGATTTTATCCACTGTCTTACCTACCATAGCTTTCTCGACTACCATCTTGTCTACCGATGAGGTAGGTTTAGCGTCGGAGGAAGATTTGGCAGAGAAGGTAGTGGAGTCTTGTTTTACTTCATCCAATTCTTTTTTGTCCACTATAATTTTATTTGCTGGCGAGACAGGTTTGGTAGAAGAAGTGGTAGAAGTAAGATTTTTCCCCAGTATCTTTTTAGGAATTATTTTCGAGATTAATGTTTGTTTTTTTTGAGCTTTCTTTTCTGTTGCTTGTGTTGGTTCTATCGGATATGTAATGTTTTCTTCTGCTAAATTTGTTTTATTGATAGTTTCTACTACATCAAAGTTTTGTTCATCCAAGACAGATTTTACCATACCAGAATCTTCAATGGAGGTAAGTTTTGCTGTGTCGGAGTTTTCCTTGACTGTCATAGCTTCAGCGGAGGAAGGTTTTGTTACATTGTAGCTTTCTTGATTCGCTGTAGCCTTTGTGGAGGAGGGTTCTTTCACAGGTTGTAAATCTTCCATTCCAAAAGGAACTGGAATATCAGGTTTTTTTGTATTTTTAGAATCTGGTTCTCCTTTATTTTGTTTTTTTTCAAATTCATCCACAATAATTAAGTATTAAGTATTAGGTATTAAGTATTAAGTATAAAAATTGCTTCCTAAATTAAAACTTTGTTTTAATCGGACGAACATCAAAGATGTTTTAGTCGTAATTTTTCAGATTTATAAAATTCACGGAGTGAATTCTAGCTTAATACTTAATACTGTTTTATTTTTTGATGAAATTTGAGTCAGCTTCTTTTATAGATAATCTCATCTTTCCCATAGCATCTTTCTCTTTTATTATAACAGGTACTTTCATTCCTTCTTTTAATACCTTGTTGATATCTTCTATACGGAAAGGAGCAATTTCTGATATGTGAACAAGTCCTTCTGTCTTTATTCCTATTTCAACAATAGCTCCAAAATCTAATATCTTTATTATCTTTCCTTCAAATCTATCTCCTACATTATATTCTCTAGTGATTTCTATAATCATTTTTTCAGCTGCTAAGGCAGATTCTTTTGCCCCGGTTAAGAATATTTTTCCGCTATCTTCAATATCAATTTCTTCTACCAATGTTTTTTCTTTTATTTCCTTAATAGTTTTACCTCCTGGACCGATAACTGCACCTATTTGTTCAGTTTTAATTTGCATTTGAATTATTCTTGGAACATTTTCGGCTAAATCGGGACGAGGTTTGGGAATTTCTTTTTCAATAACATCCAATATTTGTAGCCTGGCTTTTTCAGCTTGGTTCAAGGCTTCTGAAAGAATTTTTATAGCAATTCCATCTACTTTTACATCCATTTGAATAGCTGTAATTCCCTCTCTTGTGCCTGTCACTTTAAAATCCATATCTCCATAATGATCCTCTGGTCCTTGGATATCGGTTAATATTTTATAATTATTTTCATCCTTCATCATTAATCCCATAGCTATACCTCCTACTGGAGCTTTGATTGGAACTCCAGCATCCATTAAAGCAATAGTGCTAGCACAAGTTGATGCCATAGAAGTTGAGCCGTTGGATGCCATTGATTCTGAAACGATTCGGATGGTGTAAGGAAAATCTTCTTCTGAAGGTAAAACTGCTAGAAGAGCTTTTTCTGCCAAAGCACCATGTCCAATCATTCGGCGATTAAAACCACCTACCCTTCCTGTTTCCCCTACTGAAAATGGAGGAAAATTATAATGATGGATATATTTTCTTTTTTCTTCACCCCCAATATCATCTATTAATAGACTATCTTTTGGTCCTCCTAAGGTTAAGGCTGAAAAAACATGAGTACCACCTCTATAAAAAATACCTGTTCCATGAGCCGTCGGTGACAAAGATCCTGCTTCGGCCAAAAGATTTCTGATTTCATCCATTTTTCTACCATCAACTCTTTTGTCTTCTTCCAATGCTTTTTTATGAATTAAATCGTCGGTCATTTTTTCGTAATAAGCTAGAGCTAGAGATGGATTTTCCTTGCTATCTGAATTTTCCTGTTCTTTATTGAATAATTCTAACCACTCATCTTTAATTTCATTGATTTTAGACTTTCCTACATCACTAAAAATTTCATTTTCCATTTTTGGTTCGATTTTTTCTTTAAATAATTGAATAGATTCAGTAGAAAGCTCTATTTTTTCAATTAGAACTTTTTCTTTTCCAATTTCTTTAATTATTTCTTTTTGAAATGACTGTATTTTTTCTATTTCTTCAGATGCTTTTTGAAATGCTTGTGTGGTTAATTCATTGGAAACTTGATTGGATTTAATTTCCATCATATTTAAATTATTATCCTTACCACAAGCTACAAGATCTAATACTCTTTCTTTTTCTTCACTATTTTCAGTAGCAAAATTTGTAAATAATTCTTTAGAATCATCAGTGGTAATTCGGACGGCACTTACCGGACCATTCCAAGGAATATCAGATGTTCCTAAAGCCAAAGAAGCGGCATTAATGGCTAATATATCAGGATTAATATCTCCTAAAGATAAAACTGAAATTATTACTTGAATTTCATTTCGGATATGACTTTCAAAAAGTGGACGAATCGTTCTGTCTACCATTCTTCCATTAAGAACAGCGTTAGTTGAAGGTCTTCCCTCCCTTCTCATAAAACGACTACCTAATATCTTTCCAGCAGCATAGAATTTTTCCTCGTATTCTACTGATAAAGGAAAATAATCAATCCCCTCTCTTTTTTTATCTGACATAACTACTGTTGCTATTACAACAGTATTTTCACAAGTCAAAATGACAGAGCTATTGGTTTGGTCTGCTAAATCGTTAAATTGTGCGGTGATAGTTTTTCCGCCAATTTTTAGCGAATATTCTTTTATTTGCATAATAAATTTAGTTTATAAAGTTTATAAAGTTAAAAGTTGAAAGTTCAAAAAATTTGCTCTGCAAATTTTTTACTTTATGAACTTTAAAAACTTTACGAACTTTCTACTATTGTAGTATACCCTTCAGATTTTAGACTTGAAATAATTTCAAACCTACTTATCTAAAGAGCATAGCGATTGTTAATATTTGTAGTATAGCAATCTTGGACTTGGAAGTCTATTTCATTTATTGGTAGAAAAATTTGAAATTTATAAGGTTATAAAAAGGGTGGATCACGAAGTGATCCACCCTATCCCTGAAGATTTTTAATCTTTTTCAAGATATTTTTTTGCTTTAAAAGCCAAGCTTTAAGAAAATCAGCATCTTTAGGGCAAAGGTCACCTAACCAGATACCATTAGATGTTTCTTTTCCTTGTTTGATTATTTTTCTCGCTTTATTATTAAAATAAGAAATTCTATTTTCTGATAAATAAGAAGTTATTATACAGATAAATGTTAATTTACATGTTATTTCAAAATGAACTAACCCTCCTTTTTCTGAAAACACCCATTTCATTTTCTTCCTCCATTATTTTTTGTGAGAAATTCTAAGTTTCTTGTAAAGAAATATACTCTTTTTGTATAATCTCGTCAAGAATTATTGACATGTGTACTCGTATCATATATATATAAGACAGGAGTTAAGATTTGAATCTTAGCAAATTGTTTGCTTCTTAAAACAATTTTAGGAAGGAGGAGAAGTGAAAAAATTTATTCTCTTTTATATATTCTTGTCTTGGGTCACTATAGGGTATAGTTCTGATATTTCTAACGTAAGAAGTGGTTGTAATCCGGAAAGTTATGACACCTGTGTGGTAGTAATCTTTGTTTCAAATTACACGAAAAAGGCAATAGATATCTGTTTTTTTGCTAAAACGAGTATATGTGAAACAATTATGCCAAATATATCAAAAGAAGATCCTGAACCAACCCGATTTGATATTATTTTTAATAGAAAAGAGATTGAGGTCGTATTTAAAGGGTCGTCGGGTGGCAGTGTGGATAAATCTTTAGGGTTTATAAAAAAAGGATATATCAAAATCAAAATTCACCCAGACGAAGACGATATTTTTTGGCCTATTATTTCTTACAGACTTCCATTTCTTAAGAAACGTGTGATTCATAAATTTTCCAGTTCTTAAAAATCAGATAGTTCAATAATAAATACGAGGGATAAATCCCTTGTATTTTTTATCCTCAAACAACCTTATTTTAAACCATTAAAAAATTACTAAAAATAGCTCTAAAAACCCCTAAAACATCTTTTATTAAAAGATGTTCGGGCGGACATTCTTTCGAATGTTTTAGCCTTGTTTATAGCCATTTACCTTTTAATCCTTCCAAAAACTCCTAAGGGTTTTTGGGAGGATTTCCTTTTTTCTGTAAAAATCTAAATTGAATAATAAAAAACAGCCCTGAGAAAGGGCTGGTCTTTAATAAAATTTATTTACTTCTCTTTAGTTTAGGTTTTGATCTTTTGATATTTTTTGTACCACCGTATCCTATTAGATATTTTTTAGGATCTGAGCAAAGATCAATAAAATCATCCGCTTTTTCTATTAATCGAGAGGATGAGGATTTTCCAAAGGCAATTACTTCTACCTGACAACCTTCGTTCATTTGTAGATATTCCACTAAGGGAATAAAATCACCATCTCCAGATGCAATAATCACAGTATCTAATTTAGGAGCCATTGTTATAGCATCTACAGCTAAACCAACATCCCAATCAGCTTTTTTAGCTCCTCCAAAAAATATTTGAAGATCTTTTGTTTTGGTTTCAATTCCTAATTTAACTAAAGCATCAAAAAAGGAACTCTCTTCAGCTGATTCGGTAGTAATTACATAAGCAATAGCTCTAATTAGAGCACGACCAACAACGGCATCTTCCATTATTTGTTTGAAATTTACTTTGGATTTGTATAGGTTTTTAGCACTATGATATAGGTTTTGAGCATCTATGAATATCCCTATTCTTTGCTCTTTGTGTTTTATGACTGTCATATAGAATAGTATAAAGTTAAAAGTTTATAAAGTCTAAGGTTAAAAGTTGATAAATAAAAAAAATAAAGATTTTTATCTTTATTTTTTCAATCCTAGAGTTTTTATTAATTTATTATATCTCCTAACATTCTTTTTTTGTAGATATTTTAGATGTTTTCTTCGATCCGCTACCATTTGGAGTAATCCTTTTCTAGAATGTCTATCTTTTCTATGTTTTTTAAGATGATCAGCTAATTCTGCTATTTTTTTAGATAAAATAGAAATCTGTGTTTCAGGAGATCCTGTATCTGTATCATGGATACGGGTTTTTTTCATTGCATTTTCTTTTTTAAGTTTTGTTAACATTGCCTGAATAATAGCATTATTAGGTAAAATATGCAAGTCCCTACACCAATGAGGTTATCGTGTCACTAATGATATTCACTATTTATATATCAAAAAAACGAGTAAAATAATAATTATATATATTATCAAAATCAGTAATAACCTTATTCTTAAATATTCACTACATGATATAATAAAAACAATGAATTCCAATCTTAAACAATTAAAAACTGAATATTTGGAATATTTGGAAATTGAAAGAGGAAGAAGTGTAAAAACTGTGGCGAATTATGACAGGTATTTGGATAGATTTTTAGAATTTTTAAGCAAAAATGACCCTAAAGACATTAGTGATGATATTGTTAGAAAATACCGTTTATATTTAAATAGAGGTGAATTTGGAGCCAGGAAGGAGTCTTTAAAGAAGACCACTCAAAATTATTATTTAATTGCTTTGAGAGGTTTTTTGAAGTACTTAGTTAAGAGAGGGGTGGAATCTTTAGCACCTGAAAAAATAGAATTAGCTAAAATTTCCGAAAGATCTTTGGATTTAATTTCAATAGAAGAATTAGAAAGGTTATTAAAAGCTCCTAAAGGAGAAAATATTAAAGAATTAAGAGATAAATCCTTATTGGAATTACTTTTTTCTACTGGCTTAAGGGTTTCTGAATTATGTGCCTTGAATTCAGATATTGATTTAAAGAAAGATGAGATGTCTGTACGCGGTAAGGGTGATAAAATAAGGGTTGTTTTTCTATCAGATTCAGCTAAAAGTATAATTAAAGATTATTTAGCTAAAAGAAAGGATATGAACGAGGCTCTATTTATCTCTTTTGGGAGAAATAGAACTGATAATAATCGTTTAACAACTAGGTCTGTAGAAAGAATCGTGAAATATTATGCTGTTAAAGCTGGTATAACAAAAGTGGTGACTCCGCACATAATTAGACATAGTTTTGCTACTGACTTACTTCAGAATGGAGCTGATTTAAGATCGGTTCAAATGATGTTGGGTCATTCCGATATTTCAACAACTCAAATTTATACACATATAACAGATAAACATTTAAAAGAGATTCACAAAAAATTTCATAATAATAAGAAATAGGTCAATAATTTATAAAGGACATAGTTATCCACATTATGTCCTTTACAATGTCTTTTATAATGATATTCTAAAGTGCAGAAGTTCGTTGATAACAAAAAAATAATTTCGTTTGTTCTTTAGTAGAGAACCTCTGTTTTCTACAATATATGTAAGTCCCTATAGGAATATATAAAACCTTTAGGGGCTTTTTTTATGTTTTATTTTATAATTTAAAGTAGTGTAGTTAAAAGAAAAAAGAACGAGAAAAACTCGTTCTTTTTATCTATAGTAATTTACTTGAAATTAATATTCGTTTTTTTGTATTACCTCTTTAATGTTTTGGATATTTGTTCTTATGGTATTTTGTAATATATCCCCTTTTTGTTCATTGGTTTGAATTCCTTCACAACTTTTTCCGTTCCAACATTTATCTGTTCCACAATTACAGCTTTCTGTAATGACTTCGGCACATATAGAATTTTCTTTATTTCTCTCAAAAGAACAGGTATTAGCACAGGTATTTGAGAATTTTTGCCATTCTCCACCTGCATTAGAACATAATGATTCTTTACTTCCTTCAACTGGTTTAAGATTTTTATTTACAATCTCTATTTCTTTTGAAAAATATATTTTTTCAATATCTCTTTTACTAGTTTCTACTACTTCTTTTTCTTCCCTGATTGTTTGTAATTCAACTTTCTTTTCTTCTATATTTTCTAATCGTTCTATAGCTCCTTCGTCACCCTCTTCAGCTCTTATTTCTAATTTAGCCTTAATTTCCTGTTTTACTTCTTCAGCTTCTTCTCTTCTTTCTGTATTTAGATTTTTTAATTCTTCTTTAGCTATTTCATCTCCTGCTTTTATCCTTTCTATCAATTCTACTTTTTCTTCTTGGTATGTCTCAATTTGAGCTTCATGTCGTTCTTTTCTAGCTTTAACTTCCTCTAAATGAGTTTTTGTTTCTTCTTTTACAAGTTCTTTCTCTCCCTCAGCTTTTTCTATAAATGTTGTTGCTTTTTCTATCATTTTTTCAGCTCTTATTTGTTGTTCTGGTGTGTCTGCATTTTGGGCAAATTCTTCAGCTAATTCCATTCTTTGCTCAGCAAAAAGTAATGCTTTTTCTACTCTTTTTTCTGGATTTAAAGTGGTTGCTAAACTAAGAGTTTCTTTTACGCTTATCCACCACAATCCAAGATTAGAAGGAGTTTTTATTTCTTCAATCTCGGCTGGTTCCTCAGCTATAAGAGTAGGCTCTGAACTTTCATCTGCATATAATGTCGGAACAATCTCAACATCCTCTTGTGCCATAACAGGAGTAATAAAAAAAGAATTAAATGTAAATACAATTGCTAATATTAATATTTGTTTCATATATTTAAATATTTAGTATTCGGGCGTTTTTTTTAAACCTAAATACGAGGCTTTTTATATAAATAAAAGCCTGCTAATTAGTAATATTTAAGATGTTTTATTTATTGTAAAACAAACTTATTTTTAAAACAAGGCTTGGTGTTTACAAAACTTAATCTCCAAAGATTGGATCTTTGGAGATTAAGATAGTAGTTTTCTGATAATAAAAAATTTATTATCAATTTTTTAATTTTTCAGTTAATTATTTATATTATAGTTTCTTCTAATCTTTCTAATTCTATATCTTTTATTTCAATATTTTCTAATCTTTCTAAATTTTTATCTTTACTGGTTGTTTTTAATCGAGACTCAACTCCAGCAGGTGCTTTTGGTTCTCTTTTTATAACATTAACCACTTTTCCCCATAATGAAACAGATTTTGTTGTTGTTATTTGTGGTGCTGTTGGTGCTGGTTGGGCTATTTTTATTTGTTTAAACATAGAACTGAGATTAATTTTTGTTCTTGACCACCATGATGACCCACCGCTAGTGGAGGTAGTTCTTATTTGTGGTGCTGGTGCTGCTGGTGGGGCTTTCTGCACGGTTTTTACTGGACTTCGTCTAAATATAGAACTGAAATTATTTTTTGTTCTTGACCACCATGACCCAATAGCAGCAACATTAGTAGGATCTGAACTTTCATCTGTATATAATGTCGGAACAATCTCAACATCCTCTTGTGCCATAACAGGAGTAATAAAAAAAGAATTAAATGTAAATACAATTGCTAATATTAATATTTGTTTCATATACTTAATTTAGTATTTAGATGTTCTATAAATATCTGAATACAAGGCTTAATATTTTGATAAGAGCCTATTAAATTATTAATTTATTATACTTTCTTTATTATAAAACAAGCTTATTTTTTTAACAAGACTTAATGTTTATAAGATACCAAATTTCGGAGGCTGAGCCTCCGAAATTTATGTTTTACATGAAACATTATTATTTTTTGAATTATTTAACACCGTGTCTTTTTCTGATCTCTCCAATTTCTTCTTTCTCCAAAATCTCTTTTTTTTCTTCCCCTTTTTTACTTAGGGATTCTAATTGTTTTTGAGGTAATTTTATTAATTCTAAAGTCCTAGATTCAAGATATTTTTTTGTATTTAATTTTGGATTGTCTAGGACTTCTTCCATTAAGGCATTTAAAACCAAACCTATTTTGGGTCCAGGTTTTTCGTTTATTATTTCCATAATTCTATTGCCGTCTATTTTTAACATTTTAACAGAGACAGGGTCTTTCATCGCTTCTTCTATCATCGCCATATATTTCCTTAATCTATAAGGTTTTTCTTTAGGTCTCCCCATCCCTATCCTGTCGCAAGTGCGGAGTTTCATAAGATCCCAAACATTTTCTGATCCCATATTTCTAATAATTCGTCTTACTGCTGATAATGTGATTTTTTCTATATCAGAAAAGAAAAGATGGTTTCTAACTAATTTTGTGACAATATCAATGGTGTTTTTAGAGTATCTTAATCTTTGTAATATTTCACGTGAAACCCTTTCCCCTACTACCTCATGACCATAAAAAGTAAATTCTTTTTTATCCTTATGCCAATATTTAGTGTGTGGTTTAGCAATATCGTGTAATAAGGCAGATAAACGAAGATGTAATGGAAATTTTTTGTCTGCAGAATGTTGCAGAGCGCGTAAATTATGCTCCCATATTGTATAGATATGAGCTCCTTTCTGTGTTTCGTTTATACCTTTTTCTAATTCAGGAATAATATATGTAAGAAGACCAAGTTTTTGACTTAAAATAATACCACTCATAGGATTATCCGACATAAGAATTTTAGAAAATTCATCTCGTATCCTTTCCTGTGAAATATTTTTCAATTTACTCGCAAATTTTAAGATATTTTTTTCTGTTTTTTGTTCAATTGAAAAATCTAATTCTGTTGCAAGTCGTACTGCTCTCAATATTCTAAGGGAGTCTTCATCAAAACGATTTTCAGGTTCACCAACAGTTCGGATGATTTTGTCCTTTATATCTTTTTGTCCTTTATAAAGATCTACTAATTTATCTTTTGATACATTATAGGCTAAAGCATTAATAGTGAAATCTCTTCTTTTTAAATCATCTTCTAATTTATCACTAAAAATAACAGAATCTGGATGCCTGCTGTCTGAATAACGACTTTCTAAACGATAAGGGGTTATTTCTATGGTTTTTAGACTTTCGTCTATTGTTTCACTTTGCCCGACCGTAGATTTAGGGTCTGAAACAACTCCTACTGTTCCAAATGAATTTTCATAAAAAGTATGCTCAAAAAGTTCTAATATTTGTTCTGGCTTAGCATTAGTAGTAATATCCCAATCTTTTGGTTTTTTATTTAATAATAAATCTCTAACACAACCACCAACAAGATAAGCCTCAAAATCAGCTTTTTCTAAAGTTTCAGTTACACGTGTAACTTCTTTTGGAATGTTTTTAATATTTAACATTGTATTTAGTATATCAAGTTTTATATTAAAATAATATAAAAAATCCTTGGTTTTAGGAATTCCAAAAATTTAGATTGGATGTAATAGAGTTAAATTGGAGTAGAAAGATGATTCCTTATAGCATTTCTAATGCTTCTGATGAAGTTATTAAGATTTTTGATAAAAACCCAAATGACGAGTATTTATTTTTTACTGAAAGTATAGGCACAGAAATAGCTCTTTTAGCTATTGAAAATGGTAATATTCAAAAAATTAAAGGAATTATTGCTATTTGTCCTGTTAATAAACCTAGAAAAATAAGTGATTTTCCAATATTTTGTTTTTGTTCAGGAAGTGATTTTTTTGCTAGATTTTCAAATAAGATGCTTTGGCCTTTACAAATGTTTAATTCTACAAAAGGAAGAATTGAGGTTTTAAATTTGGATAATATTAGGCACGACCAATTTGTTCCAAATTACAGATTAAATGGAAATCAGACTCTTTTCCAGTTAATTAAGGAGAAAATAGATAATTTTTAATGTTTTATATAAAACATTATTAAGGTTTTAGATGTTTCTGGTGAAACACTATGTAAATTTGTGTCCTCGGCAGGATTCGAACCCACAATAACGGTTCCGAAGACCGTTGTGATATCCATTTCACCACGAGGACATAGTTTATATTATACATCAATATATTAAAAATAAAATAAATATTTTATATTCCTATATTTTATGTTAAAATATGAAAAATAATGCGGGTATAGTTTAGTGGTAGAACAACTGCCTTCCAAGCAGTAAACGGGAGTTCGATTCTCCCTACCCGCACAAAAATAATGAAAAAAATGCAATAGCATTTTTGCATTATATTTTTGTAGCGGGTAGGGAGAATCGAACTGATTCTCCGCCTATATTGCACAAGATTTCGTTTTTAGCATAAATATCTTTTATTGCTATATTTTTTTTGTTTTCCTTGACAGGAATATAGTTATGGGTATATACTTATAACATAATAGTGAAAGGTCGATTTTATCAATATAAATAAAATATTATATTATGCCTAGATTAGATGGAACTGGTCCTCGAGGCTTGGGTTCTAGAACTGGAAGAGGTTGTGGTCCTTGCTGTGTTTATAGCCCGAGATGTAGAGCTTGGACTCAAAAAAACGAAAAAGAAGCTTTGGATGAAGAAGAAAAAATGTTAGAGAAAGAGTTAAAAGCAGTTCGTGAGGAAAAAGAAGCCTTAAAAGACCAGAAATAAGAGAGGAGCCCCCGAAAAAGGGGCTTTTCTTAATAAAATTAGTAATTGTAGTAGAATAATATACATGACAAGACCAAGACTTTGTAGAAGAATAAAATTTAAACCGGATGTGACTTATTTCAAGCCTCAGGGAATACCAATGGGGTCTTTGGAAGTGGTTGAGTTAAGTAATGAAGAGTTAGAAGCAATAAGATTGAAAAATGTAAAAGATCTAGATCAAACCGAATGTGCTAAACAAATGAAGACCTCTCAAAGCACATTTCAGAGAATTTTATCCTCTGCTTATAAAAAAATTGCTGAAGCATTAACCAAAGGTAAGGCAATTGAGATAATAAAAATATAATGAACATTGTGCACATTAAATAGAAGTGATCCAAGCTGAATTGTGTCCAATTAATGCCTAAAAGAGGTTTTAATATTGTCCATTACCCTACACAAAAACAAAAATACCTAGTAATTACTAGATATTTTTGTTTTTTGAGGGTAGAGAGAAGCTTTTACAGGCTTTTTGTGGAGAACCGAACAGTTATAAGTCTTGACTGTTTAAACGATCTCCGATTAGTATATCTTTGTTATTAGATATGCTAGTCAGAATCTTTTTATAAAAATTTCTATTTATGCCAATTTTATATCTAAATTGTGTATAAATGTGGATAAAACGGTGTATAAAGTGTATAACTTGACCTTTATAAACAAGTGATTTGTCTTTTTGTAGGTGTCAAATTATCTTTAAATATGGCTTAATATAAGTATATTATGATAAAAAGACATTATCTTTTTAGAAACTCTTTGACTAGTTGATAGATAGAAAATATATGTTACTAAGAAACATATCTTGTGTTGTTCCTACTTTTTTTATAGGAAAAACATATATTTTATATATATGTTATCATAATAAGACTTTGAATTATAAAATAGAACTTGTTACGAGAGATTTACTGTTTAGAAAGTTCGTAGTAGGATTCTGTTTTCTAATTTAAAGTAATAAAAAGATGGGAATAAGTGAAAAAAGAAAAATAGGGAATTTGGGTGAAGATAGGGCTTGTAAATTTTTGAAGAAAAATGACTTTAAAATTATCGATAGAAATTATTTAAAAAAATGGGGTGAGATTGATATTATTGCTCAGAAAAAATCCTTTTTTCCTAAAAAAAATCAAAGAATTCATTTTATAGAGGTAAAAAGTGTCTCCTGTGGTGATAGATGGTGGAATATTAATGGAATAATGGATAATTATCTAGTAAGTGATAATATACATCATTGGAAATTACAGAGATTATCTAGAGTTTTTCAGACTTATTTAATGGAAAAAGAAATTTCTGATGAAAGAGAATGGCAATTTGATATTATAATTATCTTTTTAAATATAAAGGACAAAAAATTTGAAGTTAAATATTTTGAAGATATTATTATTTAAAATTAATTTTAAATTGGTTAAGAATATGATAGAATGGATAAAAAATACATTGTTAAAATAATCGGGGTGTGGTGTAACGGCTAATGTTTTTCTGCCTAAGGCAGACGACTAACTAGGATGTATTATGTTTATATTTTAAAAAATAATAAAAATCAAACTTATATTGGGCAGACAAAAAATTTGGATGATAGATTAGAGCGACATAATTCTGGAAGAGAAAAGTATACAAAAAACAAAGGTGTATTTGAAATAATATATAAAGAATCATATAATACACGAAGTCAGGCTATATTAAGAGAGAAAATGTTAAAAGGAGGAAAGGGAAGAGAATGGATAAAGAATACGATATTAAAACAATATATAAACAATTAAATATCGGGGTGTGGTGTAACGACTAATGTTTTTCTGCCTAAGGCAGACGACCCACAAAAGTACATAAACAAATAAATAATTTCGGGGTGTGGTGTAACGGCTAATGTTTTTCTGCCTAAGGCAGACGACCCACAAAAGTACATAAACAAATAAATAATTTCGGGGTGTGGTGTAACGGCTAACATTTCCGCTTTGGGAGCGGACGACTCCGGGTTCGAATCCCGGCATCCCGACAATATAGTTAATTAGAGTGTGGTATTAGGACTGACTTTTCTGCCTTAGACAGACGACTCCGGGTTCGAATCCCGGCATCCCGACTAGTAATCAATTAATTTTATAATAAGATAACATATAATATTTTCTCCTTAGGTAGACAACCTAGGGTTCGAATGATGGAATATATTGTGAAAAGTCAACATCTCTATTATTCTTGATATTAATTATTATATATAGTAATCTACATTCTACTTTATTGTAGTTCTTCATTTAAATTAATAAAACAAAATAAAGAGGAGTTATGTCTGAATTAAAACAACTAATACCAGAGGTAATGCCTTTCTTAAGAAAAGATGATGAGGTCATTTATGATGCAGGAAAGGGTTGTTATCATGTTCTAGCTGAAGCAGTAGTATCCAGTTGTCGAAAAGGAATTGTTTTCATTAGAATAGAAAAAGTTCTTGAACAAGGTTCTGGTGATCCTGTTAGAGAAGATCAAATTATACCAGTAGTTTCAACTGAACTCTTTCGGTAGATCTTTCTTATTACTAAAATTGAATAATTTGTTTAATTATTTGATATCAATTGATGAAGGGCTGGTACTTTTGTGCCAGTCTTTTTATTTAAATATAGAAAATAAAATCAATCTTGATTAATTAATATCAATTTACACGCTTTGTACTTATCTTCAATGATATCTTTTGCTTCAGGGCTTAATTTATTCCAGCTTCTTTCTAATTTTTGCATTATCCAATCGCTAGCTTCATCAACTTCTAATTTATGGCTAAAAAATGTTAGATAAAATAACGAATTAACAGAGTTAAAATGTGCCATAGCATCTGCATCTGCTACACATACAACTTCTTTGCTATTTTTAGGTCTTAATTTGCTACCTCTGTGTGAGATTATACAATCTTTTATTAATTCAATTCTTTCTTGGGGATAATTAAATTTCTTTAATATTTTTTCAGCTTCAATAGCTCCATGAATATGGTGATCTTCATATAAATTGTAGTTAATAATACCTGCATAATCATGTAGTAGAGAAGCTATTTCAACTATTTCCTGATCAGCACCAATTTTTTCAGCCATCATTTTTGAATATTTAACTACACGCACAATATGGTTTGTCCAAATACCATAACCGAAATAATTAGTTTCTTTTTTACAGGCATCTTCTACTATCTTTTCAATTTTTTTAATCATTATTGTCTATGATATCAGTATTTGATTATTATGTAAAAAATTAATGTAATATTGACATTAGTATTAGTATATGTTATTGTTAAAGCAGTAAGTAATAAATGAATTTAATAAAAACTAAACATTCAAATTGGAGATAATATGGACATGCTTATAAAAGCGGTAATGTTATGGGCTGTATGGACTTTTTTAGATATTTTATTTAAACTTTTTATATCCAAAGGCGAAGGGTATTGGAGTACTGTTATAGATAAAAGTATTTCTTATGCATTGATACTAGCTTTATTTATCTGGTCCATCTCTTTTTGATTGTTTTAACTGCCATATCTTCGGATCTTTGGCAGTTTTTTTATTTGAGAAAGTAGTGTTTTTTTGATAAAATAACATTAATGCGGGTATAGTTTAGTGGTAGAACACGTCCTTGCCAAGGATGAAACGGGAGTTCGATTCTCCCTATCCGCACACAATAGAAAAACACGCTCTGTCAGAGCGTGTTTTTCTATTGTGTGCGGATAGAGAAAAGCCCCTGCGGGCTTTTCGTGGAGAATCGAACAGCGGAATATGTTGTGAGCGATAGCGAACAACTATGAGCTGTGTCCCGCGGCACTTAGTAAAATTGGAATGAGCTTGCGAATGAACAATTTTACTTAGTGACCGTCAGGACGAGAGCCCTATCCGCACAAAAACAATCCTCCCAGAGCGAAAGCTCTGGGAGGATATGTTTTTGCACGGATAGGGAGAATCGAAAGACGGAGGCGGTATACAAGACGAGCGAAGCGAGTGCTTGTCGCCGAGTCCGGGGAGGAAGTTCTTAGTAAAATTTGAGCGATAGCGAAAAATTTTACTTAGAAACTTGACCCCGATTCTCCCTCTATTATTTTCGGGCACAAAAAAATAACCGAGTACTTTTTAAAGTACTCGGTTATTTTTATAGTCTTATTTTCTTATCCCTTTACTGTATCCTTCAAAGTTTTTGAAGCTCTGAATTTTGGTACTCTCATAGCTGGAACTTGAATTGCTTCTCCAGTTCTAGGATTTCTAGCAGTTCTTGCTGCTCGCATTTTACCTGAAAAGATACCAAATCCTGCGATTGATACATCTTCACCCTTTTTTAATGAGTCTGTAATAGCTTCAAAGATAGAATCTACTGCCTTTTCTGCATCTACCTTTGTTCCACCTAACACATTTTGAACTACTTCTATTATTGCTACTTTATTCATAATAAATTGAATTAATTTTTAATAAAACGACTATATTATTATTAAAGTGATAATATATACCCTTATTATATAGTAAGAGTTTTTTTGTGCAAGCTCTTAATTAGCTTATTAGGTTTTTAGTTAGAAAGCTAAAAACCTAGCAAGCTAACTTACCTAGCATATTCAATCATTCTTGATTCTCTAATAACATTTACTTTTATTTCTCCTGGGTATTTCAATTCTTTTTCTATCTTTAATGCTATATTTCTAGCCAATTTCTTTGCTTCTAAATCAGAAACCTCTTCTGGTGTCACTAATACCCTTATTTCTCTTCCTGCTTGTACAGCGTAAACTTTATCAATTCCTTCAAAAGAGTTTGTGATATCTTCTAATTCTTTAAGTCGTTTTAGATAATTTTCTACATTGTCTCGTCTAGCCCCTGGACGACTACCTGAAATGGAATCTGCTATTTGAACAATTACTGATTCAAGTGTTTCATAAGGATATTCTTCGTGGTGAGATTGCATAGCTTGAATAATTTTCTTATTAGCACCGAATTTTTGTAAAATTCTTTTTCCTATTTCTACATGAGTTCCTTGAATCTCATGGTCAACTGCTTTTCCGATGTCGTGCAACAAAGCACCTGTTTTAGCAGTAGCAACATCTACTCCTAATTCTTCAGCTAACATTCCAGCAATATGACACATTTCTATGGAGTGTTGTAAGACATTTTGTCCATAAGATGTTCTAAAATGTAGACGACCAAGAATAGAGATAATTCTTGGATCTAAATTCAATATTCCACATTCATATACTGCCTGTTCACCTCTTTTTTTGATAGTTTTATTGATTTCTTCTTTAGCTTTTTCTATAAATTCTTCAATTCTAGCAGGTTGAATTCTTCCGTCTATTATAAGGTTTTCTAATGCTACTTTGGCTATTTGTCTGCGAATAGGATCAAAAGAAGAAATAGTAATTGCTCCTGGTGTATCATCTACAATAACTTCTGTGCCAGATTCTTTTTCAAAAGCTCTAATATTTTTCCCTTCTTTTCCAATTATTTTTCCCTTTATATCATCAGAGGGAATATTCACTGTTGTAGATAATACATCAGAAGAAACAGAGTTACCCATTCTGTGTATAGCAGTGATAAGAATATCTTGAGCTTTTCTTTCTAGTTTTTCTTCCCCGTTTTGTTCTAGTTTTTGTAACCTAACACTTAAATCTTCTTCGTAATTTTTTTCAATTGTTTCCATTAATTGATTACGAGCCCCTTCTTTTGATAATTGAGCTATTTTTTCCAAACTTTTTTCTTCTTTTTCTTTAAGTTTTTCTATATTTTCTTTTATCTGTTTTACTTTTTCAATTTTTTCTTCAATTTTTTTTGTTTCAGAACTAATTTCTATTTGTCTTCCATCAAGAAAATTTTCTTTTTTTATTAATCTTTCTTCAGTTTTTTTTAATTCTTTTTCTTGCTCCTTTTTTTCCTTTTTTGTTTGTTCTAATATTTGATTAGATTTATCTTCTGCCTTAGAAATGATATTTTTATATTTCTCTTGGGCATTCATAATCATCTGCTTGATTTTTAAGTCAGCAGAACCTTGTTTTCCAAAAGTTAGAGCCCATCTCAAAAAATACCCGAAGATAATTCCGATTAGACCAGATACTCCTAAGAGAAGTATCACAATTTTTAATGACATAATTATAAAATCCTATCTTTATATAGATATTTTTCGTGATAAGTGTAGTTTTTGTGCTAAATTAAAAGAAAATTTCATAAATTTAATCTATTTCAGACGGATTTGGTATTAATTCTAAGAATAATCCAATAATACCTTAAAATTAGAAAAAATACAAATCTGTCTAAAGGCAAGTTAAAAGTTTATAAAGTTGAAAGTTAAAAGTGTTTTGATTATTGCTCCTAATAAAAAGAAATGTTCAATTTTACTCAAAAGAACTTGTGCAAAGATTAATAATCTTGAAGATCATTATCATAAGTTTTTATTAAGATAATCTACTTGTAAAATAAAAAAGCTCCCGACATAGACATATCTATGTAAGGATCTTTTTTGTAGTGATTACCTATATAATATACTTTTATAATTAAAAATCAAGTAATTATGGATAAAATTTATGCTTTAGATTTTAGGATTTTATCAACCACTCCGTATTTTTGGGCTTCTTCAGCAGTCATAAAATAATCTCTATCAAGATCTTTTTGTATTTCTTCTAGTTTTTTCTTAGTATTTTTCGATAGTATTTTTGCTAGCTTTTCTCTCAAGGCAACAATATGTTTAGCAGTTATTTCTATATCAGTAGCTTGACCTTCAACTCCACCAAGTGGTTGATGTATCATAACTTCTGAATTTGGTAAAGCGTATCTTTTGCCTTTTTCTCCAGATGATAATAGCCAAGCACCTCCTGAAGCTGCCATTCCAACACAAATGGTAGAAACCGCTGGTTTTATATGATTAATTGTATCTATCATTGCTAAAGTGGCTGAGACAGAACCGCCAGGAGAGTTTATATATAGGTGAATATCTTTTTTAGGATCTTCTGATTCCAAAAAAAGTAATTGAGCAATTACTATATTAGCAACATGATCATCAATCGGACCTCCTAAAAATATAATTCTATCTTTGAGTAGGCGAGAATAGATATCATAAGCTCTTTCTCCAAATTGTGATTTTTCTATTACTGTAGGAATTAACATAAAATTAGTATTAAGTATTAAGTATTAGGTAGTAAGTATCAAGTATTAAAACATAAAATATATATAAAAACAATCTTTTTAAGATGTACACAAATGGAGCGGTCGCTCCATTTGTGTACAAATTTTGAAGTATTATTATTTTGTGTGGTAATCAATAGTGATTTTTTGGAATGTTTAAACTTGGGGATAATGCCTTGATTTTTTATATATAAACATATATACTACGAACACTAACAGCACCACTCCTGTCTTTGGCAAGGGTGGTTTTTGTTATGCTGTGGTACAATGTTGTCTGATGAAAAAAGATATAAAAATAAGAAAAGCTAAAGAAATTGATATTGAAGATATTGAGAGAATTCACAAATCTTGTATTCAGAAAACAAATGCAAAAATTTATGATCAAAAAGTGATAGGTGAATGGATTGAACCAATTAATTTTCAAAATATAAAGAAACAATTTGAAAGCACAAAATGGTTTGTTTTAGAAAAAGATAATAAAATAGTGGGTTTTGCTCAAATTGCATTGGATGATGATTCTATTTATCAAATTAATATTGATACAGAATATCAAAAACAAGGTTTAGGTGTCTTATTATATAAATTTTTAGAAAAAGAATTTAAGAAAAATAATACAGAGAAAATTAACTTAAATTCAACCTTAAATGCAATAGATTTTTATAAACAATTAGGATTTAAAGAGATAAAACCAATTAAATTAAAACTTAAAACTCAAGAAGTTAAGATGGTTAAGATGGAAAAATTACTATGAAAAACAATTAAATCGCCCAAAACTCGGTGAGTTTTGGGTGATTTACAAAAAATGTGGCTTAAAATAAAGATCTTTTAGCACTCAAAAACTGTTTTATCAAATAGCTATAAATAAGGATATTTTATACTTAGAAGCTAAGCTTCTAAGTAAATTACAAAATTAAAAATGTTTAAATTATTGTCTTTCCAATAATTTAAACACTTCTTGATTAGAAAGCACCATTTCTACATAAGGTTTTACTACATCTTCTTTCGCTTCTTTGTGTTGTTCCAATAACATTTTTACCTGTTTTTTTACTTCTTCTTCGTTTGGTTTGATTTTTTCTTCTTGGATAATTTTATCTAAAATTAATTGTATTTTTGATTTCTTTTCAGCTTCTGGTTTTAATTCTTTTCGTAATTCTTCTTCTGTTTTTTTGATATGTTCTAAATATTTATCGAATTGCAGTCCCATTTTAGTGATATCTTGTTTTGTTTGAGCCAACATTCTTTCAATTTCACTATTGACCATAATTTCAGGT
>DAOWHH010000012.1 GCA_030641525.1 bacterium | reverse complement strand
TTTCTATACTTTACAAGACGGACTGCGTCTCTTCGCACCTTTGGTAAATGAGGGTTTGTTGTATATGTCATAATTCTTTAATTCTACACGATTAAAGTGTTGCATAGGTATTGAACCATAACGATCATTGGTATTCCAATTGATAATGATAATTATCGGATTAAAGCACAGGAAGTAATGAATGTTCTACCAAAGGCGTCTTATCAATTAATTTGCAATTCCAATGAAGCTGAATTGATAAAATACGGTGGTAATAATTTTCTGTATTTAAAGGTTGTTTATATTAATATACTTTATGATTTGGCAGAAAAATTGGGTTGTAATTGGGAAGTAATTAGAAATTCATTAGCAGCTGATCCACGAATTGGTTCAACTCATTTAAATCCAGTACATAAAAGCGGAGAACTTGGTGGTCATATAGGACTTGATTCTGATCTTTTTAATGAATTACATAATAAAAAAGAAATATCTAATGGAGAAGGACGAGGGGCGGGTGGACATTGTTTTATTAAAGATTTTGCAGCTTTTTCCCAAATGTATAAAAATATTATCGGCGACGAAGCAGGTATGAAAGTTTTGGAAAGCTTAAAAGAAAAGAATATTGATTTATTAAAGACAAGTGGTAAAGATTTAGATTTATTAGCTGGAGTTTATGGTAAAGATATATTAAAAAAATGATTTATTTTGATATTTTTTGTAAAAAAAGTATAATTAATACTTATTAAGTAAATATAAAAAATAAGATGAAAAAAGTAAAAATATATACAACTCCCACTTGTGGTTATTGTAATATAGCCAAAGATTTTTTTGACGAAAATAATATTAAATATGAAGTTTTTGACGTATCCACAGATGAAAAGAAAAGGCAAGAATTGGTAGATATTAGTGGGCAAATGGGAGTTCCTGTTATTATGGTTGATGACGAAATGATAATTGGTTTTGATCAAGCTAAGATTTCAGGTTTATTGGGGCTATAATTTTTTATTTGGGAGTTAGAACTTCCAAATTCTGCTCTCGTAGTTCAATGGATAGAACAAGACACTCCTAACGTCTAGATGTAAGTTCGATTCTTGCCGAGAGCACAAGGAGTTTCACCCTAATGGGTGGGGGGATCCCCTAGTCAATGGGACAATGGATAGAACAAGACACTCCTAACGTCTATATCTAAGTTTTATTCTTACCGAGAATATCTCATAATTTTGTTTTTTAAGGATAATAAAAGCTATTTTATAATTTAATTTATTGTGATAATATAATTATTGTGGATTCAGAAGAAAAACAAATGTTAAAAGAGAGTCTTAAGACGATTAAGGAAAATCGTCAAATACTCAATAAAATAAAGAAAGGTATGTTATGGGGACGTATTTCTCGTATCATTTATTGGGTGATAATAGTTGGGATCTCTTTAGGGGCTTACTATTATGTTCAGCCTTTTGTTGATTCTGCACGAGAGACAGTCCATCAAATACAATCAGGGGCTAGTAGCTTAACTGAAGGTGTAACTGAGACTACAGATACTTTCTTTGAGATATTTAATTTTAGTAAGAATTTTCAGAATCAGTAATTTTTTTATTCTAAAAAAATTGTTTTTTAAAAAAATGCTGAGGTAGCTCAGTTGGTAGAGCATTCGCCTGAAGAGCGAAGGGTCGGCGGTTCGAGCCCGCCCCTCAGCACAAAAGGGATTTATATTTATTAAATTATTAATTTAGAACCTGCCTACCGACAGGCAGGAGTAGAATATAGAGGGTAGAATGTGATAGGTAGAATTAATAAGACGAAGCCTTATTCATTTCGCTACTTTCTAATTTTTTACTCTTCACCTACCAATTTATTATGACAAGCGCAAAAAAAACAATTCAAGATGTAACTTCATTTAAAAGATCTATTCAGGATATTCCTATTCCTAATGAAAAAAAACCAAAAACAAATCATAAATATTCTAGATCTTCTTCAACTAAAAAAACATTTTTTGGAAAAGGTTTTCTATTTTCTTTATTGGCAATAATTGTGGTTGTTTTTGTATTTTTATCTTTCGTATCTTCAAGTGTGATTATTACAATTAATCCTAAACAATTAGAAAAAAGAACAGATGCTAATTTCATAGCTGTTTCTGACGACGAAACAGGAGGTGTACCTTTTGATATAATCAATTTAGAAGAAATAAGTTCTAGTTCTGTTCCTGTAGAAAGTGAAGAGGATATTGAGGAAAGGGCTAGTGGAACTATAATTGTATTCAATAATTTTAGTTCAGATAATCAACGACTTATTAAGAATACTCGTTTTGAAACTCCAGAAGGTCTTATTTATCGTATACAACAATCAATTGTTGTTTCTGGGCAAGAAAAGGATAGTACTGGTAAGGATATACCTGGAAGTATAGAGGTTATAGTTTATGCCGATCAACCAGGTGATAAATTTAATATTGGATTGTCGGATTTCACTATTCCAGGATTTAGCGGAACAGAGCGTTTTGATAAGTTTTATGCAAGATCTAAGTCTACTATGACAGGTGGTTTTAGTGGTACTAAAAAAATTGCCTCAGAAGAAAATGTTGAAAATGCAAGATTAGCATTAAGTCAAAGTTTAACTAAGAAATTGATTGAGGATATTAAAGTAAAAATATCAGAAGATTTTGTTCTATTTGAAGATGCTATTTTTGTAGAATCAGAATTTGTAGGCACTTTTGACTTGAAAGATGGAGTGGAGGTGAAAGAAAAGGTAAATGTATATGCAATTATTTTTGATAAAAATAATTTAAGTAAATATGTTGCTGAAAATACTGTTGATGAATATGATGGAAGTAATGTTATTGTGGTTAATTGGGATGAATTAGAATTTGAAATTAAAAATAAAGCAGATGTAATACCGTGGATAGAAAATCGTTTTGTATTTTCTTTAAAAGGGAAAACTAATTTTGAGTGGGTTTTTGATATAGAAAAATTAAAGAATGATTTTGTTGGTCAACCTAAAAGTAATACAAATGTTATTTTGTCTAATTATGATAGTATCGAACAAGCAGAAGTTGTAATAAAACCATTTTGGAAAAGCTCATTTCCTCGTAGTACGGGTAAAATAGAGGTAATAATTAGTTCATAAAGTAAGGAATTTAAAACTATTTTCATAAACCAATTTTTCCACGAGGAGATAAATAGGGAGAATTACCTCCATAAACTAACCTCCTCACGGGGAGATGAACCACTTAAACCCCTAAGGAGGTTGTTTATAGAGGTGATTCTAAAAGGAAGTTAAGAGATAATTAGATCCCTAGAAAAGTTGTTTACGAAAATAGTTTTAAAAAGAAGAGTCGAAAGTTAAAGAGCGACCGCAAAGCGGTCGCTCTTTTGTTTTATATCAATTTATTTTGACTAAGTAGAAAATAAAAAACAGGCAGAGTTTATCTCTGCCTGTAAATCGTTCTAGGATACTAAAACCGAGGTTTTTCTAAATGAATATTGTCATGATAACCATCAGAATAATATTCACTTTCACTTCCTTCATAATAGTCCATGTCAGAAGTGGCGGATACATTTTTCCAACCAACCGATTCATATAGTTCTTCCAATTTTCTTTTGAAAAGAGAATACTTATGTTGTATTTCATACTCCAGATTGATATCGAAGTCTCTTTTTTCTAAATCATTTTTTACTTGGATGAGAATCTCTTTATCAATAAGTCCTTCCAATTTTTCAAGTTCAGTTTGTTCCTCTTCAGATAATTTTCCGATTTTATTTTGAACATAGTTTAAAAAGGGTTTGTCTAGCACCACTTTTCAGAAACAAAAAAGAAAAGTGGCGCTAGGGCTTGAAAAATAATAATATTTTTGTTAGAATAACCCCTGTTATTTAAAAACAATGATAAATAAAGAAGAACAATTCACAGAAGGTATTGTTGTTGAAGCTTTACCTAATACTCTTTTTAATGTTGAGTTAGTTTCAGATAATGAATCTGATGAAAAAAAGAAGCATTTAGTCTATTTATCGGGTAAAATGAGGATTCATAGAATTAAGGTATTAGTAGGGGATAAAGTAAAAATAAAATTAGATTCTTATGGAGGAAGAGGAAGAATTGTTCAAAGATTAAGATAATATAATTTAGGAAGTTAGCCAGCTAAAAAGCTAGTAAGCTAAAAAAATGAAAAGAAAATCATCCGTCAAAAAAATGTGTGTGAAATGTAAAACTGTTCGTAGAAAAGGGCGAGTATGTGTTATTTGTGAGAATCCAAGACATAAACAAAAACAAAAATGAGATTATTAGGAATTACAATACCAGAAAAAAAGAGATTAGAAATAGGCCTGACGGTCTTATTTGGTGTTGGAAGATCAAGGTCTCAAAAAATTTTAGACAAGGCCAAAGTTGATTATTCAAAAAAACCAAACGACTTAAGCTCAGAAGAAGAAAACTCTATAAGAAAAATTATAGAGGAACATAAATTAGAAGGAAATTTAAAAAGAGAAGTTTCAGGAAATATCAAAAGATTAATTGACATTAAGTCTTATAGAGGATCAAGACATATTAAAAAATTACCTAGTAGAGGACAAAGAACAAGAACGAATGCTAGAACTATGCGTGGTAAGAAAAAAACAATGGGTTCAGGTAGAAAGGTAGATAAGAAATAATAAATTAGAGAGTTAAGAATTAGCTAATAAGCTAATCAACTATAAGCTAAAAAATATGGGAAAAAAGAGAATTATAAAAAAAACAGGGAAGACAGAAGCTGGAAAACATACAGCGTTGAAATCTCGTTTCTTAAGTAAGGGTTCTAAGAGAAAATTAGATAATGGTATCTTGCATGTTTGTTCTACTTATAACAATACTAGGGTATCTCTGACTGATTTAAAAGGTGATCTAATATGTTCATCATCTAGTGGGGCTTTAGGTTTTAAAGGAGCTAAAAAAGGAACTCCTTTTGCAGCAGCAAAAATAGGTGAGTTAATTGGCGATATGGCAAAAACACTTGGTGTAAAAACAGTCAATGTTATAGTCAAAGGAGTAGGAGCTGGAAGAGAATCTTCAATTAGAGGCTTTATCTCTCGAGGGATTCATATTGATTCCATAAGAGATATGACTCCTATTCCACATAATGGAGTAAGGGCTAAAAAAGCAAGAAGAGTATAAGTTAGGGAGTTAGGAATTAGCTGATTAGCTTGTTAGAGGAAAAATCGCAAAGCGATTTTTCTCCTAAAAAGCTAGCCAGCTATAAGCTAAACAAATATGATAATAAAAACAAAATATAAATTATGTAGAAGATTGGGTGTAGGTATTTTTGAAAAATGCCAAACACAGAAATATACTCTATCAGAAACTCGCAGGAGCGGAGATAGAAGAGGTAAAAGAAGAAAGATGCTTTCTGAGTATGGTTTACAATTGATTGAAAAACAAAAATTAAGGTTTGCTTACGGTATTAGAGAAAGACAATTATCTCGTTATGTTAAAGAATCTTTAAGTAAAAAAGATGTCAATCCAACAGAATATTTATATTCAAGACTAGAAACAAGATTAGACAATGTGGTTTATAGATTAGGTCTTGCTCCAACAAGAGCTATGGCTAGGCAATTAGTATCACACGGACATATTATGGTGAATGATAGAAGGGTTTCAATTGCTTCTTCCCAATTAAAGGTAGGAGATAAAATAAATATTAGAAAAGAAAGCTTAAATAAGGTAGTTTTTGCTGAATTGGAAAACAAAATAAAGGAAACATTACCAGTAGATTGGTTAAGTTTTGATTTAAAGAAAAAAGAAGGAAAGGTAATAGCCAGCCCTGTTTTGGGTGATAATGAAGTTTACGATTTTAAAACCATTTTGGAGTTTTATGGTCGTTAATAATAGTACTAATTGTTTATAATTTCGAGTGAGGATTTGTGAAAATTCATTTTCATATAATCCGAATGATGTAATTATATGCTTTGAATATAAAATTTAAATAGTTTGCATAAATGCTTACGATAGTGTATAATTTTTGTGTCTTTTTATCATTTTTAATTAACTTTAAAAACAAGCCATCGCATTAATATATTATAAATTAATGTGACGGTTAACTATAAAAAATATGTCTGAATATAATATTCTATTACCATCCAAACCTAAAATTATTAAAGATGAAGGTTTTAAAGGTCTTTATCAAATAGATGGATTATATCCAGGATATGGTCATACATTAGGTAATTCATTAAGAAGAATTATTTTGTCTTCTTTGCCAGGATTTGCTGTTACTTCTATTGAAGTTGATGGAATAAGTCACGAATTTTCTACTATTGAAGGAATTAAAGAAGATGTTATAAAAATTATTTTAAACATAAAAAAATTAAGAATAAAATTATTGACAGATGAACCTCAAGTTTTAATTTTAAAAGCGAAGGGAATAAAAGAATTAAAAGCTGGTGATATAGAAAAGAATGGCCAGGTTGAAATTTTAAATCCTGAACAAGAAATTGCTACTTTGACTACAGCAAAAAGCTCTCTTGATATGAAAATTACTGTAAAGAAAGGTTTAGGTTATGTTAACAAAGAAAGTATGTCAGAGGAAAGAACTGGTATTGGAATGATAATTGTGGATGCATCTTTTACTCCTATAAGGAGAGTAAGTTATGAAGTTGAAAATATGCGAGTAGGTGATAGAACTGATTTTAATCGCCTTCAAATTTTTATAGAAACAGACGGAACAATATCACCTCAAGAAGCTTTAGAAGATTCCATAGAAATAATGATTAAGCAATTATCAGCTATTATTGGTTTTGAAGAAGAGAGTGTAGAAATTTCAGAAGCAGAAATGGAAGATATAGAAAATGCTAAAAAGAAAAATGATGCGAAGGATAAAAAAATAGATAGTGATTTCTTAAAAACTAGGATAGATTCTCTTAATCTTTCTTTGAGAACAAATAATGCATTATCATCTACAAGTATTAGGACTATAGGTGGTTTGGTAAAAAAAAGTGAAGAAGATTTACTAAATATTGAAGGTTTAGGGTCAAAAGGAATTCAAGAAATCAAAAGAATATTAAGTGATTTTGGAGTTATACTCAAAAAATAATTAAAATAATCTATAATGCGACATCATAATACAAACAGAAAATTTGGAAGGGTAAGAAAACAGAGAAAAGCTCTCTTGCGATCTTTAGCTATATCTCTTGTTGATAAAGAAAAGATTCAAACTACTGAGGCAAAGGCAAAAGAATTAAGACCTTTTATAGAAAAATTAATTACAAGAGCAAAGAAAGATTCTTTTATTTCAAGAAGATTAATTTTATCCAAATTAGGAGGTGAAAATGAAAATATTGTTAAAAAATTAATTGAGAATATCGCAATAAAATATAAAGATAGGGCAGGAGGCTATACAAGAATTACTAAATTAGGTTTTAGAAAAGGTGATGGTAGTCCAATGAGTCAAATTGAATTAATTTAAATTGGGAAGTTAGGAATTAACAAGCTAGCTAACTAATTAGTTAAAAAGCTAAAAAAATATGGAACACAATATAGATGCTACAGGAGAAAAATTAGGAAGATTAGCTACTAGAATAGCTATTTTGTTGATGGGAAAAAACAAAGCTGATTTCAAAAAAAATGTAGTTGCTGATGTGAAAGTAAATATTTCAAATGCTTCTAAATTAGATATTTCTGTTAAGAAAATGAAGGAAAAGGAATATAGTCGATATTCAGGGTATCCAGGAGGTCGTAAAGTTGAGAAAATGGACAAAGTAATCCAAAAAAAGGGATATAATGATGTATTGACGAGAGCTGTTAGAGGAATGCTTCCAGGAAATAAATTAAGACCACAAATGTTAAAGAATTTAAAAATTACTGAATAATATGTCAAAAACAACTTCAAAAAAAGATAAATATTTAGAAACGGTTGGTAGAAGGAAAACTGCTGTAGCTAGAATTAGAATTACAGAGGCAAATAAAACTTCTTATGTAGTGAATGATTCAAAATTAGAAGATTATTTTTCTACAAATAATTTACAATCAATAGTTAAAGATGCTTTAGAAACTTCAAAAATAGATACCAAATTTTCTGTTTCAGCATTAGTAAAAGGAGGAGGAATAAATGCTCAGGCAGAAGCTATTCGTCATGGTATTTCTAGAGCTTTAGTAATGGTAGATGAAGATTTGAGAAAAATTCTTAAAAAAGCTAATTTCTTAAAAAGAGATCCAAGAATGGTAGAAAGGAAGAAATTTGGTCTCAAAAAAGCTAGAAGAGCCCCTCAGTGGAATAAGCGATAGGTGATAGGGTTTATTTAAAAATGAACTTTCGTACAGGGAGATAAACACTAGACTCCTACAAAAGTTATTTTTAAATAAGTCTTAAAGAAGGAAGTTGAAAAAAAGGGAAGTTGGAGAGATGGGCGGGGCTTCGCCCCGCCCATCTTGAATTATATATGAAAAAAGATAATGAAAAAAAAGAAGAATTGAATGAAGATGTTAAAATTAATGAAGGTATTGATGATATTATTATTGAGTCTGAAGAAGAGGAACAAAATTCTTTTGGAGATAATGCTACTAAAAAATTAAGAGAAAAATTGAAAAAGTGTACAGAAGAAAAACAAGAATATTTATCTGGTTGGCAAAGATCTAAAGCTGATTTAATAAATGCCAGAAAAGAATTTGGAGAAGAAAAATTAAAACTCTCAAAATTTGCTAATTCTGATTTGATTTTACAAATAATCCCAACTCTTGATTCTTTTGAGATGGCTCTAGGGAGTGAAAAAGATGAGAGTGTATTACAAGAATGGATTAAAGGTTTTGAACATATTTATTCTCAATTATTGTCAATTTTGGAAATTAATGGAGTACAGCAGATTAATCCATTAAATGAAAAATTTGATCCAAATTTACATACTTCTATAGAAGTAATAGAAGTTGACAATAGTAAAGATGTAAATATAATATTAGAAGTTATCCAAAAAGGATATATGCTTAATGAGAAAGTAATAAGAGAAGCAAAAGTTAAGGTAGGTGAGTTAAAGAAATAGTATTATAAGACTATTTCAAATTTTAATTTTATATTAATTTAAATTTTAAGATTACAAATTAATCAAAATAAAACTATGACTAAAATACTTGGAATTGATTTAGGAACAACAAATTCAGCCATGGCTATAGTGGAAGGAGGGGAATCTAAGATTCTTGAAAATGCAGAAGGTTCAAGAACTACTCCGTCAGTTGTAGCCATCGCAAAAACAGGTGAAAGGTTAGTAGGGCAATTAGCCAAAAGACAAGCTGTCACAAACCCTAATAACACAGTTTTTGGAATAAAAAGATATATAGGTCATAAATTTGATGATAAAGAAGTCCAGACTGACAAAGCTACAGCTCCTTATGAAATAAATAAATCAGCGACAGGTGGGGTGGAAATAAAAATGGGAGATAAAAATTACCGTCCAGAGGAAATTTCAGCAATGATTATTCAAAAATTAAAGACTGATGCAGAAGCTAAAATAGGGGAGACAATAACAGAAGCAGTTATTACAGTTCCTGCTTATTTTAATGATTCCCAAAGAAAAGCCACAAAAGATGCTGGTAAGATAGCAGGTTTGGAAGTGAAAAGAATTATAAATGAACCAACTGCAGCAGCTTTATCTTACGGATTTAATAAAAACAATGACCAGCAAATTGTAGTTTTTGATTTCGGTGGAGGAACATTTGATGTTTCTGTTTTAGAAGTGTCTAACGATACTGTGGAGGTAAAATCAACAGACGGAGATTCTCATATGGGGGGGAGAGATATTGATAGAAAAATTATTGAATGGATTATTCAAGAATTTAAAAAAGATAGTGGTATAGATATTAGTGGAGATTCATTAGCTCTTCAGAGATTAGATGAATCAGCTGAAAAAGCAAAATTAGAACTTTCTACTGCTAATGAGACAGAAATCAATATCCCTTTCATTACATCAGGATCTGATGGACCTAAACATCTTCTTCTGAAATTATCAAGGGCTAAATTGGAAGAATTATCAGATGAATATGTCGCAAAATCAATTGAAATTACTAAAAGAGCAATAGAAGCTTCACCTTTTGAGGTAGCTGATATAGATGAAATTATTTTAGTCGGAGGACAAACAAGAATGCCTGCAATTCAAAAAGCAGTTAAAGAATTATTTAATAAAGAACCTAACCAATCAATTAATCCTGATGAAGTTGTATCTACAGGGGCAGCTATCCAAGCAGGAATTTTGCAGGGAGATGTCAAAGATGTATTGTTATTGGATGTTATTCCTTTGTCTTTAGGTATTGAAACTATGGGAGGAGTAGCTACTAAATTAATTGAAAGAAACACAACTATTCCGACTTCAAAATCTCAAATTTTCTCAACAGCAGCTGATAATCAACCCTCAGTAGAAATTCATATTACTCAGGGAGAAAGGTCTCTTGCCACTGATAATAAATCTTTAGGAAAATTCATTTTAGAAAGTATTACCCCTGCACCAAGAGGTGTTCCACAAATTGAAGTGACCTTTGATATTGATACTAATGGTATCTTGAATGTAAAAGCAGTTGATAAAGCTAGTGGAAAGGAGCAATCAATCAAGATAGAAGCTTCATCAGGTCTTTCAGAAGATGATATTGAAAAGATGACAAAGGATGCTGAATTACATGCTGACGAAGATAAAAAGAAAAAAGAAATTATTGATACAAAAAATACAGCAGAACAATATATTCATATGGCTGAAAAGGCTTTAAAAGATAATGAAGGAAAAATTTCTGATGAAATTAAGAATGATGTAAATGCTAAAATTGAAGAATTGAAGAAAGTGAAAGACCCTAATCCTACGGATGGGCAAGGTGGAACAGATATAGAAGTTATTAAAAAAGCCTCAGAAGAACTTTCTACTGCTATGCAAAAGATAGGGGAGGAAGTAATAAAAAAACAACAAGAAGAACAATCTAAATCAACTCCTGCTGATAAGGGAACCTCAGAAGGAGGTGATAATGTTCGTGATGCAGAATATAAACCAGCAGATGATGAAAATACAGATGAAGAAGGAGATAACAAAGAAGATTCTCAAGATAATGAAGAAGATAAAAAAGAATAATTTAATTGAATAATTATATATAAAGAAAAACCTAAATCTAATTATCGATTTAGGTTTTTTAGTAAGAAGTCTCTTTTATCGACTCCAACCAAACATCAATTGCATAATATATTCTGTTTTTTCTTGAACTTCATTGTCGTTAAGACCAGCTCTTAGAAGAGCTTCAGCTAATGCAATTTCAATCTTACCAGTTATTCTTTGCGTTACCACTCTTATCACATAACTTTCTTTAATTCCTAAAAGATTTGAAGATTCTATTAGCAATTGAGCTAACAAGTCAAAAAATTCATCACCGTCTTTTTGTATTTTATCTTTGATTTTATCAATTAAATCATCCAAAATATCTCCTTTATTTAAGTTCTGTTCACTTTAGGCAGGTTTTGATTTTATACTAACTGGTTTGATTATGGTATAAATCTATATTAAAATCAAGTAAAATAAGAAAAATCATTTACAAAAACAAGTAAAAGGAGTAATATATGTCTTATGTCAAAAGACTATTATAAAATTCTAGGAGTTGATAAAAAGGCTTCTAAGGTAGATATAAAAAAAGCTTTTCATAAATTAGCTCATAAATATCACCCTGATAAAGCTAATGGAGACGAGACAAAATTCAAAGAAGCTAGTGAAGCTTATAGTGTTTTATCTGATGATAAAAAAAGGTCTGAATATGACACCTATGGGCAAGCTTTTGGTGGGAATGGGGCTCCACAAGGTGGTTTTGGGGGTTTTTCGGGCTTTGGTGGACAAGAAGGAGTGGAATTTGATTTAGGGGACATATTCGGGGATATCTTTGGTGGGGGACAAAGGAGACAAAAAAGAGGAAATGATATCTCTATTGATATTCAAATAACATTTGCTGAATCAATATTTGGAACTGATAGAAAAGTTATGATAACTAAAAATTCTATTTGTGATGAATGTAAAGGAACAGGGGCTGAAAGAAATTCTGTTATGGAAACTTGTTTCACTTGTGGAGGAAATGGAAAAATACACGAAACAAAGCAATCTTTCTTGGGATCTTTTTCTACAGCAAGAATATGTGATAAATGTAGAGGTAAGGGTAAAATCCCTAAAAATAAATGTAAGGATTGTAGAGGTGTAGGAATAATCAGAAAACAAGAAGAAATAAAATTAAAAATACCTACTGGTATTAATAATGGAGAAATGATGAGGATGACTGGAGCAGGTGAAGCTATTGAAGGAGGTGTTGCTGGAGATTTATATATTAAAATTCATGTTAGTTCTCATTCCGATTTCAAAAAAGAAGGAAATAATTTATTGATGGATCTAAACGTTAAATTATCAGATGCTTTATTAGGAGCTGAATATACAGTTGAAACTTTAGATGAAAAAATAAAAGTTAAAATTCCTAAAGGTGTTACATATGGAGAGATATTAAGAATTAGAGATAAAGGAGTTCCAATAAGTGAAAAAAGAAGAGGGGATTTGTATATAAAAATAAATATAAAATTACCAAATAAACTTTCTCGTAAAGCCAAGGGGTTGATAGAGGATTTGAAGGGGGAGGGAATTTAGGTGGGAGGAAAGAATTGTTTTTATAAATCAATCCTCTTTAGGGGAGATAAACATTAGACCCCTACGAGGGTTATTTATAAAAACAATTCAAAATGGGAGGTTGAAAGTGAAAAAAAGCCATAAAATCTGGAAGTAGATTTTATAGCTTTTTTTAGTTAAAATATAGATAATTAATTAATAAAAAATATATTTTATGGATACACAAAAATATCTTTTTTCTGAAGTTTTTATAGAAAACCCAGATGGATCATTAAGCCCTAGAAGGACTATTAAAGTTAACGGGATTAGGTTTGATCAAAGTGTTACTTTTTCTCAAGATGTTACTCTTGGTGGAATAAATTTTCATAAATACAAAAATTTGCCAATTGCAGGTGAAGAAAGTGATGATATTTTAATCATTCATGGTTTTTACAATATATAGAGTATATGAATAAGAAAGAAAAACATGGTTCAGAACCAACAAAACCAGTAAAGGTTATCACACTTGATGAAATTCTTGCAAAAGATATAGCAGAGAAGGTTTTTGAAAAAAATATTACTAAGATACAAAAAAAGATAGATTCTCAAGAAAAAATTAGTTGGAATATAGTTTTAGGAGTTGTATTAGCCTTTGTTCTTTCAATTGGAGTAATTATTATAGAACAACTAAATTCAAGAGATCTTCATTCAGAAAAATTTAATTTTATTGATAATCAAAACGTTTTAATAAATAATAAAATTCGTGATCACGATATATTGATAAATAATATTAAAAATGATATAGAAAATATTAAAATAAGAAACCCTTATTTAAACTAAAATAGATTAAATTCCTATTTGGTTGTGATTTGGTTTATATTTATCAATTTCCTCAGACTCAAATTCTATAGCTTCTTCTTCAGTATCACAAGTTTGATAACCAAAATGGGTAATATCACTCCATTCATTTTCATTTAAATGTTGTAATAACCGTCCTCGTATTCCACCTTCTCCAACTGCTCTTCCAATATAATAAACAGTTAATTTATTTTCTAAGGTTTTAATTCCAAGATAATATACTCCAATCACAGTAGAATTCCAATCTTCTACTATTTTTTTAGTATACGAATATGGTCCTTTAAATTGTCCAATCATAATTTATATTATATTCTTAAATGTTAAAAAAACAAGTCTGTAAAATATTCAAAGATTCTATAAAATCTCCAAAAGCTGGTTGTTTTTTATTACATTTCATAATATCTGTTGTCTAAAAATTTGCTTGAGAAGGTTAAAAGAAAGATTAAGGAGGAAATTGAGAAATAATTAAAAACCCTTAGTTTTTTTGTTAGTTTTAAAGGTAAATCACCCAAAATCAAGCTGATTTTGGGTGATTTGTGGTAGAATAGGGGCAAATTTTAAAAAAACTTCATAATTTCTTTATCTCTTTTTGGTACAATTTAAGAGTTTTTTGTTATTAAATTTTATTTTAAATAATATGCAAATGTTTACGATTACAGTTAAATACAGCCCTGTTCTTGAGGCGATTATTGGGAATGATTTTGATAAATTTACTGTAGATTTGAGAGTTAATGAAAATGTAATAGTTCCTTTTGGTTTTGTTTTATATAATTTAGAAAATATTCGTCCGGAATTATTTAAAAGATATCCACTGGATACTCTTGATTTTAAATTAAATGGAGAGAGTCCAGAATCCACAGCTCTTTTGAAAGATGGAGATATAATTTTTGTTGGTGTTGGAGAGAATGTATAGGTGAATATAAAAATAAAATAAAGGCTTGTAGTCAGTAGACTGCAAGCCTTTTTGGTTTAGAGATTTATGATGATGTCAAAAACTTAAATCTTAGAGATTTAAGTCATCAAGATTTTGTTTTTGACTGGCAAACCCTAAGATTATACCTATTATAAGGTAACATAAAAGTAGAAACAGAGATATTTTTGAATAATCGTTCACCTGTAGCAAGATAATGACCGATGATGGTATAAACTACAAGCTTTGCTTCGGGAATTTTTTCTTTCTCGACAAGAAGTGTTCCTTTTTTATTCCACTTTTCCAAGTCTGACTCAGTTACTGGAGTTTTATGGACTAAGTACCAACCTGTTTCACTCTTATCTCTCATAAATCCTTGATCGTTAAACCAAAGATTTTTATCTCTATGATTATCATAGAAGAGTGCTTGATCAACTCGATCAAAGATATCAAAGATTGATATCGGAAATACAGCAATGAGGACGTGGGTATCTTTACAAAACTCGAGCACTTCTTGACTCCACGGAACCTTGTTGAAATAGGTAAATTGTTTTGACGAAGGTATAACCTTAAAATGTTTTATTGCCTCGTCAAAACCAAAGAAGTTTTTACCCATAATCTTACGAGCACATTCCAATGAAGTGGTTGGTTCGAAACCCCCATTTTTAATTAAATCCACAATCTTTTCAGCAAGAAGATTGTTTTTTGACTCAATGACTTTTTGGGCGAGTTCACTTTTTACTCCAGCTTTTTCCAAACTAGAAACAAGCTCATGTCCTTGATTTCTTGATATAACTTGGCTCACGACAGAATTCATCGCACACCTCCCATAATTTAGATTACCCGAATCGCTCGGGACAGCGATTAGTCCCAGTCTGTCTATTTATGACAGAAACTTAAAATATTAAAGGACTAATTATTTAGTCATTATACCATATATTTCAAATAAAAAAAGGTTTACATCTATGATGTAAACCTTTTTGGTTTGGTATTATTACCGGTTTTTACTCCGAGGGGGAACAGTGTTTTTGTCTTTTGTATCCGAATCAATTTTGTTTTCACCACCGCAACAAGTTTTACCGGTTTTTTCACAACAATCTTCACCACAGGATCCGTCACATGATGTTTCATCACGGGGTTCGTCACATGATGCTTTTTTTTCTCTATTATCGGGTTGTGGTTGACTCAACCAATTTGAACCATAATCTTGGTACATAAATTAATTCTCCTTTCAATTGATTTATTAGTTTATGATGAATTTAACAATACTCTAACTAATAGTTATACTTTTTAATGATAATAAATCAAGTGATTTTAAAATAAATATCTTATGATATAATGATAATATGTAAATAAATACAGATGAAAAAGCAATAGATAATGTTTTAAATCGTGGGGTTGAGCAAGTTTTTTCTGAAAAGGAAGAATTGAAGAAACTTTTGATGTCTGGTAAACAGATCAAATTATATTGTGGTTATGACCCTACAGCTTCATCTTTACATATTGGAAATGCTATTACTATAAAAAAACTTTCTGAATTTCAAAAATTAGGACATAAAGTTATTTTATAGTAATAGTATTTCCGTTGGTAAGCCATACCCAGGTTGGGGAAATGGACAAAATAGATGTTGTTCTTGTTCTGGAGCAGGTAAAGTAAGAGTATAGAACAAAGGGTCTGGTGATATTATTCCACCTGAGTAAAGACAACTTGCCAAACAAGAAGCCCGTGTTTCTAATGGCGGGTTTTTATTTATCTACTTTCAGCTGTTAGTTTTGAAGCTAAATCACCCAAAATCAAGCTGATTTTGGGTGGTTTGTGATTTAGAAATAAGATTCTCCTTTACTTAATTTATATAATTTTGTACTCTTTAATTAGAACTTTTTGTAATTAACTATAATCAGGAGGAATTAAAATGCTTGTTGAAATATTTACTTTTTTTGGATTTTTGTCTACTGGTATGGGATTGGGGTATGGTATTACTGGGAAAAAGCAAAGAACCAAAATCATTGGTTGGGTTGCAAGCTCTATTGGACTTTTTACCCTTCATTATCTTGGAGTTAAATTTTAAAAAATATACTTCCAAACAAAATTTAGCTACCCGATTTTTTATAGGGTAGTTTTTTATTACTTTACTTTTTGTGTGTAAAATTGTATTATTCTGACAGGTTAAAAATTACGATTTTTTCTAACTAAAAAGAGGTTCAAAAATGAAAAAAGTGGAAAAACGTGAAGTCGAGGTTGAATATTGTGATTTTTGTAAAGATGAAGTCTCACATCTTCGAAGATGTTCTATTTGTGGAAGAGAGATGTGTTGTAAAGATGGGGGAAAAACTCATTCTGCTTTCAGTCTGGAAATCTACAGATATAAAGACGGGGAAAAAGATGAATCTTCTAACATTTGCAAAGAATGTTCTGCCAAAAAATTTGGCGGAACACTCGAAGAACTTTTTGATGGAATGTTAAAAAAAGAATCTGTACAAATGATAGAAGCTTAATTTCGCAATATCGATACCCAAACCACTAAAGAAAATAAATCTTTAGTGGTTTTTTAAAAATAAAAAAAAGCTTGCAGTTAGTAGACTGCAAGTCTTTTTGGTTTAAACGAAATAACTTCTTTTTTTGTCGTCTCGGAGACTCACCCTAGAACGGCCATTTTCTCCTCCTCCACAGCAATTATCACCACAATCACCACCACATTCTACTTGAGGGATGCTGGAATTGGTGAGATTCTTTTTTTCAGCCTAGCACTTGCAAGACTGTTCGCGACCAGTCCCACTATCTTCAGCTCCAATTACACCGGTGTCTTTACATTTCCCACACCGATACTTTTTTAGTTCTGTAAGGTGTGTTCTTCGTTCAGAATCGTGTTGTGATTGATTCCACCATTGTAAACCATTATTTTGACACATAAATCCTCCTTGTATTTTTTGAATTAGGTACATTACAAAATATTCTTATTAAAAATAATACATTATTTTCAGTAATAAATCAAGTGATTTTAAAATAAATATCTTATGATATAATGATAATATGCAAATAAATACAGATGAAAAAGCAATAGATAATGTTTTAAATCGTGGGGTTGAGCAAGTTTTTTCTGAAAAGGAAGAATTGAAGAAATTTTTGATGTCTGGTAAACAGATCAAATTATATTGTGGTTATGATCCTACAGCTTCATCTTTACATATTGGAAATGCTATTACTATAAAAAAACTTTCTGAATTTCAAAAATTAGGACATAAAGTTATTTTCTTAGTAGGGGATTTCACTGCTTTAATTGGAGACCCAACAGATAAAAGTGCAGTACGACCTAAATTAACCAAAGAGGAAATTGAAAAGAACGCTAAATATTATCAAAAACAAGCTTCTATTTTTCTTGATTTTGAAGGAGAAAATTCTGCAGAAATAAAATATAATTCGGAATGGAATGATAAATTAAATTTTAGAGATTTAATTGAACTTTCTTCTAATTTTACCGTTCAACAGATGTTGAAGAGAGATATGTTTGAAAAACGCTTGGAAGAAGAAAAACCAATTTATCTACATGAATTTTTGTATCCTTTAGCCCAAGCTTATGATTCTGTGGTAATGGATGTTGATTTGGAAATAGGAGGGAATGATCAAATGTTTAATATGATGAGAGGTAGAGATTTACAGAAAATAATGAACAATAGAGAAAAATTTGTTTTAACTTTGAAAATATTAGCTGATGAGGGGGGAAAGAAAATGGGTAAAACTGAAGGTAATGCAGTATTTTTAGATCAAGAAGCTAATGATATTTATGGAGCGATTATGTCATGGCCTGATGGTTTTATAACTAATACATTTGAATTAATGACAGATGTATCTTTAGGTGAGATAGACGAAATGCGAAAACAAATTTCTGATGGTTCAGTGAATCCGCGAGATTTAAAAATGAGATTAGCCAAAGAATTAGTGACTATTTTTCATAATGAAGACGAGGCAGAAAAAGCAGAAAAAGCATTTGTAGAACAATTCCAAAAAGGAGGTATTCCAGAAGATATAGAAGAAGTTAAGATTGTAGAGAACGAAAGTATTTTAGATTTGTTAGTTAAAATTAAATTTGTTGAATCAAAATCAGAAGCAAGACGAAAAATAGATGAAGGAGCGGTGAAAATTAATGATGAAAAAATTACTGACCAAAAATATATCATTAATTTTGATAATAAAAATGATAAAATAATTAAGGTAGGAAGAAGAATAGTAAAATTAATTAAAAGTTCCTAAAATAAAATTATGCCTATAAAAGATTTCAAATCAATATTTAAATCCCTTACATCAGCCTGGTTTCTTAATTTTGAAGTACTTATTGCGGTTCGTAAGGGAGTAAAGGAAGAAGAAAGTGAACCAGATTCAACAACTAGTTTAAGAATTTATAAACAATTTTACCGATAAAATCTATGTCTAAACAAATTTTATTATCAGGATTAAAACCAACAGGCCGACCACATATCGGTAATTATTTCGGTATGATGAAACAAATGGTTGATATGCAGGATGAATATGAATCATTTCCTTTTATTCCAGATTTGCATGCTCTCACCTCAGTTCAATCAGCTGAAGATATGAAAAGAGATACTATTAATGTGGTAATAGATTTTTTAGCAATAGGATTAGATCCTGAAAAAGTTAATTTATTTAAACAATCGGATGTTCCGCAAGTAGCCGAATTAATGTGGATTTTTAATTGTATTACAACTATGCCTTATTTAATGAGGGCCCATGCTTTTAAAGATGCCGAGGCAAAAAATAAAGATATAAATGTTGGGGTGTTTAGTTACCCTATTTTAATGGCGGCTGATATTTTAATCCAAGATAGTGATATTGTTCCTGTGGGGAAAGATCAACAACAACATGTTGAAATGGCTCGGGATATAGCAGAAAAGTTTAATCGTATTTTTGGGGAAACTTTTAAATTACCTAAATCAAAATTAGTATCAGGAGTGGAAGTAATTCCTGGGACAGATGGTCAAAAAATGAGTAAATCTTATGGGAATACAATTGAACTTTTTGCCGAAGATGATGAAATAATTAAAGCTGTAATGAGTATTCATACTGATTCAAAAGGAATTGAAGATTCTAAAGATCCTGAAGAATGTAATATTTTTGCTCTACATAAATTATTTAGTTCAGAAGACGAATTGATGGAAATTAAGAAAAGATATGTAGAAGGTGGAATGGGTTATAAAGAATCAAAGGATATTTTAATAAAAAATATACAAGATTTTATCAGGCCATTAAGGGAAAAAAGAAAAGAAATTGTTGAAGACCATGAAAAAGTAATTGATATATTAAAAAAAGGAGGAGAAATAGCAAGAAAAAGAGCAGAAGAAAAAATGAAAGATGTGAGGGAGAAAGTGGGTTTGAGTTTATAAATTTTTATGCCGATAATAATTAATTCAGGAATAATTATCTTTTCTAGTATTATTATATATTTTGCTGGAAAAAAATTTGCAAATATATCTTCTAAAATAGGAGATTATTTTGATTTACCTCGTGATATAAAAGGGGCAACTCTTGATGCAGTTTCAAGTTCCTTACCAGAATTATTAGTGGCTTTATATTCAGTAATTTTTTTCCAAAAATTTGAAGTAGGAATAGGAACTATTGCAGGTTCCGCTCTATTCAATTTGCTTATTATTATAGGTGTCTGTGTTTTTGTAGCCCCTGTCACTTTTAAGGTTTCTAGGAAAGTAATAAGTAGAGATGCTTTATTTTATATGATAGCGGTTTTCTCTTTAGTAATTTTACTTATTTATTTTAAAGTATGGGGATTATCAATAGCCCTTTTGTTATTATTCATTTATCTTTTTTATCTTAGAGATATGATTGGTCATACTAGAGCCTATAGAGAAGAAGCAGAACAGAAAATAATCAAAAAAATAAAAATAAAAAAAGAAGTTTCTTTCTTCTTTTTATTTATGTTAATTATTGGGGTGGCTACATTTTTTCTTACAAATTCAGCCATGGAACTTTCTTATGTCCTAAATATTTCTCCTATTATTATTGCCTTTACCATAATAGCACTGGCTACCTCCTTTCCTGATATGGTTATTTCAGTCACAAATGCAAAGAAAGGTGATATTGATGATGCTGTTTCAAATGTTTTAGGTTCAAATACTTTTAATATTCTTGTTGGGCTAGGATTACCACTTTTAATTTATGTTTTATATAACGGAGCTTTAGTTATTGAATTTGCAAATTTAGAGATTATTTTTGGATTATTAGGATCAACCATTCTTTTATTATATTTTCTTGCTGACGATCAAATATTAAGTAAGAGACAGGCCGGGATTCTTTTGTTTATGTATTTAGTGTTTGTTACATATATTGTTTCTTTGGCTATTTAAATTGGAAAAATTAAGGTTATTTGGTATTATAAGAGAGTTAGGAATTAGCTTATTACTAGCTGATTATCTTGTTAGAGGAAAAATCGCTTTGCGTTTTTCTCCTAAGAAGCTAGCTAGCTAATCAGCTAAAAAGCTAAAAAATATGCGTATTTATATAAAAGACTTAAAAAACAAAATAGGGGAGGAAGTGAGTATTTCTGGCTGGGTTAATGGTAGAAGAGATCATGGAAAATTGATATTCATTGATTTGCGAGATATGTCTGGGGTAGTACAAACAGTAGTTTTACCTAATCATAAAGATGCTCATAAAGAAGCTAATTTAATTCGTCCAGAATGGGTGGTAGAAATAAAGGGAAAGGTAAATGCTCGTCCTGATAAGATGATTACTGAAGACGAAAATGGAAATATAGAATTAGAGGTTTTTGGTATTAAAATAATTAGTGAAGCTAAAGAATTACCTTTTGAAAAAGATACGGAATTGAATTTGGATACTTATCTTGATTATTTACCTTTAACTTTACGAACCAAAGAAAAACAAGCTGTTTTTAAAGTACAGGCTTGTGTTGTCCAAGCTTTTAGAGATTTCTTAATTTCAGAAGATTTTACTGAAATTCAAGCTCCTAAAATAATTGGTGCAGATGCAGAGGGTGGAGCAGGGGTTTTTGAAGTTGATTATTTTGGGAACGAATCATATCTAGCGACCAGTCCACAATTTTATAAACAGATAATGGTTGGAGTTTTTGAAAAAGTATTTGCTACAGGAAATGTTTATAGAGCAGAAAAACATAGCACCTCAAGGCATATAAATGAATATACTTCATTAGATTTTGAGATGGGTTTTATTAAAGATCATACTGATATAATGGAAATGGAAAATAAATTCTTTCAATTTTTGACAAAAGCATTAAAAGAAAAATGTCAAAAAGAATTTGAATTATTAGAAGTAGAAATTCCAGAAGTACCTGAAAATATTCCGTCAATGAAATTAAAAAAAGCTCAAGAAATTCTTAAAAAAGAATACGGTGAAGATTGTGTCGGAGAACTAGATTTAGAACCTCAACATGAAAGATGGCTTTGTGAGTATTCCCAAAAAGAATTTAATTCAGATTTTATTTTTATTACCCATTATCCTGTAGAAAAAAGACCAATGTATACCTATGAGGATGAAAATGATAAGGGTTTTACCAAATCCTTCGATTTATTATTCAGAGGAGCTGAAATTACGACAGGAGGGCAGAGAATTCATGATTATGATGAATTAGTAAAAGCTATAGAAAAGAAAGGGTTAGATCCTGAAAAATTCTCTTTTTATCTTCAAGCTTTCAGATATGGATTACCAACTCATGGAGGAATAGGAATGGGACTTGAAAGATTAACTGCTAAATTATTGAATATAAAAAACATCAAAGAAGCTACTTTATTCCCAAGAGAAATCAACAGAATTGATACTTTGTTGAACAAATAAAAAATAAAAAAACCTCCGGGGGCTGGACCTCCGGAGTTTTTTTATTTTGTGTCTTCTATGGTCAGACTATATCTTAGAGCTAGGAGCATAATTACTCCTAGAACAAGGAATATATAACGATAGTCTAAGAAAAATAATACAAATGAGGCTATTAACGGACCCACAGAATAAGCAATAGGTCTTGTCATTCTAAAGAAGCTAATAACATCAATATCTTTTTCTTCAACATGTTTAAAGAAATAAGATTCCGCCATTATTTCTATGAAACTAGCTCCTATTCTTGTTGCAAACAAAACTCCAGCCCAAATTAAAAATAATGAACTATTTATAAATGAAAGGGATATGGTGCTAATAACCAATATCACTATACCAAGATTTAATATCTCTTTTTCACCGTATTTTTTATCGGCTAAAATACCCATAGGTAATTCAAATAATATAAAAGGTAGAAGCATTATAGTAAAGATTATTCCTATCATTTTCCATTCAAAACCGATATATTTATGTAAATAAATTGGGGTGTAGATTACCATCCATGAATAGAAAAATTGTAAAAACGATCTAACCATAAATATTTTAAAAATATTTTTATTTTCATGTATTTTTCTAAAAGTTTTACAAAATAATGTTTTATTATATATTGGGTCCTTAAAGCTTTTGAAACCGATAGAAAATAATATTAAAAACGGTAATAAAATAAGTGAGGAAATAAGATAGATTTTCCAATAATCTCCGTTGGTTAATAATAGTCCAGCTAAAGCAGGTGATATCACCCAAGCCATATTAGCAATAGTCATATATATACCACGAATATTTCCAGTATTACGGTCATCAGTTTGTTTTTCCAGAAATATATCTAAATTAAAACCTATGGTTGTGTGTACAACTAATAATAATATAAATGCAGATAATACAAGATAGGTATTTGGAGAAAAAGCTAATATAAGTGCCACCGCTATATTGATAGTTACCAAAAATAAAGTAGTAGCAAAATTACCAATTTTTCTTAATAAAACAGGAATTGTTAATAAACTAAGTATAGTGAATAGGGAAGCGATAGTATAAAGAAAACCTATCGCTTTTTCTGGTAGATGTAATTCTAGAAAACTTGAATTAATATAAGTAGGAATAGCCACCTGCATAGAAAACAGGAAGGTTAGAATATATAAAATAAATCGTAATTTTTTCTTTTGCATATTTATTAAGTATAAAGTAGCAAATAGTAAGTATCAAGTAAAAAAAATTGCTTTGCAATTTCCCCCAACTTACAAAATTTGCTTTGCGAATTTTGGCTTAATACCTAATACTTACTACTTATTTATTATACTCCCAAAATAACAGGAATAACTATCGGTTTCTTCTTTGTAGTTTGGAAAAGATAACGACTAATATTATCTGTCACTTCTTTCTTAACTAAATCAAAATTGATAGGTTTCATTCCTTTAATCGTAGTTTCTACTGTTTTTTTAGTAATATATCGAGCTTGTTTTAATAAATCCTTGGATTCTCTTAGGTAAATGAAGCCACGAGAGATTATATCAGGCGATTTTCTTAATTTTCCTGTATTAGTATCTATAGTAGCTATAACAACAAAAATACCATCTTGAGCTAAATTTTGTCTGTCACGAATTACAACTTCCTGGATATCTCCGATAGAAAAACCATCTACCATTGTAATATTTGAAGGTGCTTTTTCTTTAATGATTTGTATTTTTTTTCCTTTATCGGATATTTCCACAATAGAACCATTATCAGGTATGACAATATCTTTATCTTTTACTCCTATTGATTTTATTGCTTCCGCATGAACTTTAAGCATAGAATGCCAACCATAAGCCGGCATAAAATATTTAGCATTTACCATTTTAGCAGCCCATTTCAATTCTCCTTCTCTACCATGTCCTCCTGAATGTATGTCTGATATTTGATAATGAATTACTTTTAGGTCGTGTCTATAAAGATTATCCATTAATTTTTGAACACTAATTTCATTTCCAGGAACGATAGAAGACGACAATACAACAGTATCTCTGTTATTCAATGAAATATATTTATGTTTTTTAGTAGACATTCTCATCAAAGCTGCAAATTCTTCTCCTTGAGCTCCTGTAGCTAAAACTAATATTTTGTCAGAGGGATAGGCACTAATATCTTTGGCTTGAATAAGGGTACCTTTTTTAGGTTCAAATATCCCTGCTCGCATAGCTATTTCAAGATTTGTTTTTATACTTCGTCCTTCTAATATAACTTTTTTATTATATTTTTCCGCCATTTCTATAATAGCTATCATTCTATTGAATTGAGAAGCAAAAGCTCCAACGATTATTCTTCCATTGATATTTTTAATTATTTCTTCAATATTTCCTCGAATATATTTTTCTGATACAGAAAAGCCTTTCTTTTCAGCATTGGTAGAGTCGGATATGAATAAAAGGTTATTGTCTTTTCCGATTTCTCCCCAATTTTCTTTCTCTTTTTCAGTTGGAATTTCATCTACATGTTCTAATTTATAATCTCCTGACAACACTATATTTCCGTAAGGGGTTTCAACAGAAATTCCCATAGAATCTGGAATAGAATGAGTTACTTCAAAAAATTTAACACCTAAATTTCCCAACCTAAATTTTTCTTTAGGTTTAACTATTTTGATATCTATCTCAGGTAAATGAGGAAATTCAGTCATTCTTTTTTTAATTAAAAGAGAGGCTATATTTCCAGCATATATAGGTGGATTTCCTATTTTATGAATGATATATGGAATAGCGGCTATATGATCAAGGTGACCATGTGTAATAATCATAGCTTTTATTCTGTCTTTATTTTCTTCAAGATATTTTGTGTTAGGGATTATAAAATCAATTCCTGGAGTATCTTCGTCTACAAATTGAATTCCACAATCAAAGACCAAGATATCATCTTTGTACTCTATGACTGTCATATTTTTTCCTACCTCTTCAACTCCACCTAAAGTGATAATTCGAATATTTTCAGAATTTATTGCCTTAGGAATAACCTTAGCTTTTGACTCAGGAAAAGTCTTTTTAACACTTGTCTTTGTATCAGGTTGCTTATAAGTTCTTATTCGGTTTTTATTTGGAGAAATTCGTCCGCTACCAACCTGTTTAACAGGGGGATTTGTTTTTTTAGTTTCTATTTTCATAATGAATGAGTTGAGAATAATAGAATTTTTAATTTGCACCTTTAACCTTTTATTAGGTGAATTAGACCTTAGGTGAATTTTGAATTTTAATTATCTCTACTTTTAATTAATAATAAATTTTTTAATTTGTTTAGTAAAATGATAGATTCTAAATTTTAAATAAAAAGTCTCCATATTTTGTCAGTTTTGATATACCAATTGCTTACATCTAAAAATCTATCTGATGGAACTGTAATTTGATTTATTAAATTGTTTTTAATCTTACTTGATGTGACATATATAAAATCGGGGGAATACAAGAAGATAGCAGGGACATCGTCGTATATTTCTTTTTGAAATTCTTCAAATTTTCTTTTTTTGTCTTCTATATTTGTTGTAATTCTAATTTCTTCTAATAAATTATCAGTTGTAATATTCGCATACATTGCTATATTCAATCCTGGATCATTTCTTTGTGATGAATGCCAGAAAGCAAACAAATCCATATTATGTCCAATTACTTCACCAAAAAGAATTGAGTCATATTGTCTTGGTCTTATAACATTTTGATTCAGATCTCCTATTTCAAATATTTTAAGATGTACTTCTGCACCCAATTCTTCCCATTTTCCCTTTAATAATTCTGCTACTGATTTTAATTCAGGTGTATTAGCAGTAGAGATAGAAAATGATAAAGGAATGGAGCTTTTTTTATAGGTTTTTTCTAATACACCTTCTTCATTTAATTTCCATCCGTTTTCTTCTAATATAGATTTCGCAGAATCCATTCCCATATTTTCTTCATCTTCATTATCAACATAATAAGTTGATTTGTAGGGAACAGGACTGGCTATAGTTACCCCATAACTATCCAGTACCTCATTTATAATTTGTTTTTTATTTACAGCTCTATTTAAAGCTATTCGAACTTCTTTGTGTGTAAAAACCGAATTTTCGTTTTGATTAAAGAATACACCAAAAATTCGTGGTAAAGGGGTAGATAAAATTTCACTATCTTTATTCATTTTTAATAGATTTAATTTATCAGGAGTAATGGAATTTATACTTTCAATTTCTCCTTTAGAATAGGCATCTAATAAATTACTTTCATTTAAATAAAATTTAATAATTAATTTAGAAATATAAGCTCTTGGAAGAGCATAGTCTTCGAAAGCTTTAAAATAATAAGATTCTAGAATACTCGAAGAATCTCTTTTTATTTTATCTATTTTATAAGGACCAGATCCGATTGCTTCAATATTAAATTGACTAAAAGCAAATTGTTCTGGGCTAATATTTTCCCAAATATGTTTAGGTAAGATACCTAAACTTAAGTTTTCTAAAAAGGGAGAGTAGGGTTGAGTTAAAATAAATTGAATCTCTTTATCATTTAATCTTTTTATTTCTACTCCATCCCAATTTGCTCTTTTGGAACTTTTTATAATATTATCTTGAGTAGCATTAATAGTAAATTCAATATCTTCTGTGGTTAGAGGAGTTCCATCGTGAAAATATAAATTATCTTTTAATTTAAAATTATAAACAAAACCGTCTTCTGATATAGAATAAGATTCAGCTAAATCTTTAATAATTTCTCCATTAGGAGTTATTTTTAATAAACCTGAATAGATTAAAATACTCAAATCTTTGTCTACATTAGAGGAAGTAAGAATGGGGTTAATAAAACGAGGATAACCCACAACTCCTTCTATTAAAGAGCCTCCTTCAACAGGGGTTTCAACGATAAATTTTTCGTTTATTTTGTTTAATAAAGATAACGAACTGATTATAAAAATAATTACAAAAAAATAAAAAATCGTTCTTTCAGTAATTGAGAAAGATTTAATGATTTTTATTATTTTGTAAAATATAGGCCAAAAAAATTTGTTCAGTATATTTTTTATTTGCTTCATGTATGTTAAATTAAAAAAAAATAGAATTAATATCTAATTACAAAAGGTAGAAGGAATTTACTTGATAAATTCCATGTTTTTAGATTACTATATAATGAGAGCCAAAAATGTTGATATTATAAAAAGTATTCCAAGAATTATGGTTATTCTAAATAAGACTTTTTCTGAGCCTCTTTTTGTATGTTCTCCTTGAAAATCATCTCCACCAAAAGCACCTCCCAAACCTGAGTCTGATTGTTGCAATAAAATAACAGCTATCAAAAGAATAGATAGTATTATCTGTATATATGGTAATAAATTAGATAGATTTTCCATTTCTTATCGTTTTCTTAATTAGCTTCATTATACTAAATATGAAATAAATATCAAGTCTTTATTCTAATCTTTCCAAATTCTTCTTTTATCAATCCTTTAATTTCCATTGATGAAAGTAGAATATTGACTTCACTTACAGGCATCTGAAGATTTTGAATAAGCTCATTTCGATTGATTGGTTCTTTTAAATTTTCCAAAATAAGTTTTTCATCCTTTGAACAATTATCAAATTGTATTTCTAATTGTTGTTGAGAATCTTCTTCTTTATTAAAACCTAAGACTTCTAATAAATCATTACTAGACGAGATTGGGGTAGCTCCTTGATGGAGTAATTTATTAGAACCTATTCCATAAAATGAAAATATAGAAGTTGGAACAGCACAAACTTCTTTATTATATTCTAAAGCCAAACGAGCAGTGATAAGAGTTCCTGATTTTTTGGTTGCTTCAATTATCAATGTAGCTTTGGATAATCCTGCCATTATACGATTTCTTTGAGGAAAGGTCCACGGAGCCGCTTCTTGTCCAGATTCAAATTCTGATAATAGGGTTCCGTCTTTTTCTAATATATTTTGGGCTAGTCTAAAATTAGAACGAGGATAAATAATTTTTTCATCTAAACCAGATCCTGGGATAGCGATTGTTTTTAAATTATTTTCCAAAGCAGATTTATGAGCAATAGCATCTATTCCGAGAGCTAATCCAGATACAATAGTAATGTCATATCCCTTTAAACCTGAGATTAATTTCTGACAAACTTCCTTTCCATAATTAGAATATTTTCGTGAACCCACCACAGTTAAAAAAACTGAATTTAAATCTGGTTTTTTACCCAGATAATAGAGTTTTTTAGGAGGATCAGCCATTTCTGATAAAGACTCAGGCCAATCTTCTTTTTTAAATTCATTGATATTACTCACTTTTATTATTTTAACATTTTTGCTAGTATTTAAAATGATTGTAGTGAAAGAAAGATATAATGATTTTTAAAAATAAATACAAAAGAATAGATTCTACTTCACCTAACCCTAAGCCTTTAAGTAAAAAGGTTTAGGGTTAATTTCAGAAATAGATAATTATCAAAAATAAATACAAAAAGCGAAAAGGAAGAATTAAAGAAATTTTTGAAGAAAATTTCTATCTAAAAAGCTAACTTCCTATAAGCTATAAGCTAGTAAAATGTTAGATATAAAATTTATTAGAGAAAACGAAGATCTTGTTCAAGCAGGAGCTAAAAAGAAACATATTGATTTTAATGTGAAGGAACTTATTAAATTGGATGATGAGAGAAAATCTGCCTTAGTGACAGTAGAAAGAATGAGAGCAGAACAAAATTCTTATAATGAGAGAATTACAGGAAGTGATAATGAAAATGATAAAGAGAAATATATCGCAGAAATGAAACCTTTGAAAGAAGAATTAAAAAAAGCAGAAGAGGAATTAAAAGAAATAATGCAAAAATGGAAAGTAATGATGTTGCAAGTGCCTAATGTACCAGATATGTCTGTGCCTGAAGGGGAAAGTGACGAAGAGAATCAAGAAATAAAAACTTGGGGAGATAAGGTTGATTTTGATTTTGAAGCAAAATCCCATATTGATATTATGAATAATTTAGATATGGTTGATTTTGAAAGAGGCACTAAAGTTCATGGCTTCCGAGGTTATTTTTTAAAAAATGATGGAGCAAGACTTTCTTGGGCTATTTGGAATTATGCTAATGATTTTTTTGGTAAAAAAGATTTTGTTCCTATGTTAGCTCCTGCAATTGTTAAGAAAGAAAATCTATATGGTACTGGTCATTTACCTAATGAAGCTGATGATATTTATCAAACTCAGGACGATGATTATTTGATTGGTACAGCAGAAATACCTATCACAGCTTATCATTCAGGAGAAATTTTAAAAAAAGATGAATTGCCTAAAAAATATTTAGGTTTTTCTCCTTGTTTTAGAAGAGAAGCGGGAAGTCATGGGAGAGATACGAAAGGACTTATAAGAGTAAATGAATTCTTTAAAATAGAGCAGGTTATTTTATGTGAAGCTAGTCATGAAGAATCAGCGAAGTGGCACGAATGGCTTAATAAAAATACCGAGGAATTTATAGAATCATTAGGTATTCCTTATCGTACAGTGATTAATTGTGGGGGAGACCTTGGACAAGGGCAGGTTAAAAAATATGATATAGAATTATGGGTTCCGATGGAAGAAAAATATAGAGAAATATCATCTGCTTCATATTTTCACGATTTTCAAGCAAGAAGATTTAATATTAAATATAAATATAAAGAAGAAAAGGCAGAATATGTTCATACTCTTAATGCTACCGCTATACCTACACCCAGAATCTTAGTTTCTCTTATTGAGAATTTTCAGCAAGCAGATGGTTCTGTAAAAATACCAGAAGTATTACAAAAATATATGTCAGGTAAATCCTCCATTAAAAAAGTAGACTAAAACATCTTCGCGAAACAAAGATGTTCGTCCGAACATTTCTGATAAAAAATGTTTTAGGAGTAAATTAAAAAATGCCTCGTAAATTTAGGTCACAAAAAATAACGAAAAGGCGCAAACGAATCTTTTGGACAAAGTTTGTGCTTTTTTTAATATTATTTTTAATAGTTATTATTTTAATTTCCTTTATTTCTAAAAGAGAAGAATTAAGTATAGAAAATATAAATATAAAAGGAAATATTGTCACATTAAATGAAGATATTTTGAATATAGTAAATCAAAATATAGAAGGAAATTATTTTTGGTTATTTTCAAAAAGTAATTTTTTAATTTTTCCAAGGTTTAAAATAAAAAAAGATATTTTAGATACCATATTAAGAATAGATGACTTAGATATTTCTTTTGAAAATCCTCAAACCATAAATATAAATATAACAGAACGAAAACCCTTCGCCCTCTATTGTAAAAACTTAGTAGTCCAACTACTAAGTAATGAAGAAATAGAAGATGGATTAACAGATACAGCCACAACCACTTCAAAAAACTTAGTAGTTGGATTACTAAGTAAAGAGAAGGATGAATGTTATTTTATGGATAAAAATGCTTATATTTATGAGAAATCTCCTGATTTTTCCGATGATATTTATTTTAAATATATGGGTGATACTAATAATATAGCTAGTTCCACAGAAAGTTATATTCTAGGAAAAACTTATTTATCTCAAGCTAGAGAGGATCAATTTGATAAAGTTAATTTATTTATTATTTATCTAAAAAATATAAATATAAATGTTTATAGATTATTAGTAAAAGAAAATGGAGATTATGAATTATATTTTGATGATGATAGTAAGTTGATTTTTGATGAAAATCAGGATTTTAATGTTATTTTTGAAAACTTACAAGCTGTTTTGGTAGATATAGAAGATTTAAGAGAAGAACAATTTGAATATATTGATTTGAGGTTTGATAATAAAATTTTATATAAATTTAAATGAATCAAGGATTTTGGAAAAAATTAAATAAACCATTTTTTGCATTAGCTCCAATGGCTGATGTGACAGATTCTGCTTTTCGGCAAATTATAATTAAGTGTGGAAAACCAGATGTTTTTTGGACTGAATTTGTGTCTTGTGATGGTCTTTGTTCTGCTGGTAGAGAAAGATTAATGAGAGATTTACAATTTAGCCGAAGAGAAAGACCTATTGTAGCTCAATTATTTGGAGCTAAACCAGAGAATTTTTATAAATCAGCTAAATTAATAAAGGAGCTAGGTTTTGATGGGATAGATATAAATATGGGTTGTCCCCAAAGAAATATTATAAAACAAGGAGCAGGAGCTAATTTAATAAAAACCCCTGATTTAGCTAGAGAGATAATTAGAGAAACCAAAAGAGGAGCAGGGTCTTTACCTATTTCAGTTAAAACAAGAATAGGTTTTGAAAAAAATGAAATTGAAGAGTGGCTGTCTGTTTTGATTGAGGAAAAACCAGCAGTGATTACTATTCACGGACGAACCAAAAAAGGGATGTCTGATGTGCCTGCCGATTGGGAGATTATAAAAAAGGGGGTAGAGATGGCGAAAGGAACAGGTATTTTAATTATTGGGAATGGTGATGTAAAAGGTATTGAAGAAGGAAAAAAAAGAGTGGAAGAAAGCGGGGTTGATGGAATAATGGTTGGACGAGGTATTTTCGCTAACCCTTGTCTATTTAACTCTAAATTTAAAATTCTCACAAAAAAAGAGAAATTAAAAATTCTCTTAAAACATATTAAATTATTTGAAAAATTATATGGGGAAAATAAAAAAAATATAAAAGTATTTGGAGGTAGGTCAAAAAACTTTGTTTTAATGAAAAAATATATAAAAATCTATGCCAGTGGTTTTGATGGAGCCAAAGAATTAAGAATAAAATTAATGCACGCCAATAATGCCGAAGATTTAAAAAAGATTATTTCAAAAAGGAGTGAAAGTTGAAAATAAAAAAACCTTCAAAGGTTCAATCTTTGGAGGTTTTTTAAATTTTTTAATTAAATTCCTAAGAATTTAAAAATTTCATAGATTAGGAAGCCGGGCCATACAAGTGCTTTTAAGAAACCTACAAAACCCATTGAAAAAGTTGTCGCAGTAGATATGTAATAAATTACTGTTCCAACAAAACCTAAAAAATATCCTACACCAGAACATCCTTTAAAGGAATGTTCATAACACATTTTTTTATGCATAAACTTTTATTAAAGATTATTAATAATAAACAAATTATATCAAACAAATATAAAGAATAATTAAAAACCTGTGTTTTCTTTACGAAAACACAGGTTTTTAATTATTCTTTTATATCTATAAGCCGGATTCTGTTCGCCCGAGCAAAATCTTTGATTTTGCTTTAAGGTTCGTATAAACACCTTACGATAATTTATAACTAACTCTAATTAAGGCTGAATAATTATTTATCTGGGAATATTGTCACCAATATCCTCGAGCGGCACCCCCAGCACTTTGAATTTTAAATTAAAGTTCAAAGTGCTGGGTACGACCTTGAACTTAAGTAAGGATTTAGCCGTTTCAATTCTTATGTTTCCATAAGACTAATCCCGAAGGATCTTGATATTCTTTCGAATATCAACGTCTCTGTTCGCACCTCTAAGCACCTCACTCTCGTGAAATGCTCTGACAGGAATTACCTGCTACCATTTTACATCTCCAAAGAGAAGTAAGTGTCCGGACTTTCCTCCCTGCACCAAAAAGATACAGAGTAATTATTCAATATAAAAGAACATTATATTTATACCACGAAACAGTATTAATTGCAAGATATTGGGTATTTTTAGATTCGGTATTTAGTGTATTTATAGTATAATCAAGATTAGTTAAAAGTTTATAAACTTTTAACTCATTTTATTATGTCTAGAAAAAGAAAATTTGATAAAATATTTGCTTCTTTAGTGGCAGTATTGGTTTTATTTGGTTTTTTTCTTTTTATGTCTGCTTCTTTGGGATTATTAGCTAAAGATAGGGGGGACTTTTTATCAGTTTTTTCTAAACAAGTTGGTTTGGGTTTATTTGGAGGTTTAATAATTTTAGTTATCTTATCAAAGATTCATTATAAAAATTATAGGAAATATGCTTTTTATATTTTTATAGGCTCTTTAATTGTTTCTTCTTTAGTTTTTGTTCCTAAAATAGGTATTTCTCACGGAGGTGCAAGAAGGTGGTTAGATATTTTTGGTTTTTCTTTTCAACCAGCTGAATTATTAAAAATTAGTTTTGTGATGTATTTTGCCGCTTTACTTTCTTCTTTTAAATCTAAATTGCATCAATGGAAATATAGCATAATTCCTATCATGGTTCTTTTATCTTTTGTGGCTTTATTAGCTTTTCTTCAGCCAGATTACGGAACGTTTGTAATTATAGGGATTACAGCTATAGGAATGATTTTTGTAGCTGGAATTAATTTAAAACATTTATCTATAATAATAGGGTCAGTTTTTGTAGCAATTATTCCATTAGCTCTATATAAACCTTATGTGATAGAAAGAATTATCACTTTCATAAATCCTACTCAAAATTCTTTAAGTTCAGGTTACCAAATAAAACAATCTCTTATAGCTATTGGATCTGGTGGTATATTTGGTAAGGGTTTTGGTAAAAGTATTCAAAAATTTGGTTTATTGCCAGAGCCAATGGGGGATTCAATTTTTGCTATTAGTGCTGAAGAGTGGGGTTTTATAGGGGCTTTATTCTTAATCACACTTTTTTTACTTTTTGCTTTAAGAGGTTTAAAGATAGCTTCTCATTCAACAGATGTTTATGGTAGACTGTTAGCAGTAGGAATTGTGATACTTATAGTGTCACAATCATTTATAAACATAGCTTCTATGCTAAACATATTCCCAATGATAGGAATGCCATTGATTTTTGTTAGCCAAGGGGGAACAGCTTTATTATTTGCTTTAGCAGAAGTAGGAATATTATTGAATATTTCTAAATATAAGAAAACTATAAATTAAATAAATATATGAAGATCGTATTAACAGGAGGGGATAGCGGGGGACATTTTTATCCTTTAGTCGCTGTTGCTCAAGAAATAAATAGAATAACTAGGGAAAAGAAAATTATCCCACCTAAATTATATTATCTGTCTAATAGTCCTTATGATAAAAAAATTTTATTTGAGAATGGGGTTATTTTCAAAAAAATATCTGCTGGAAGGATAAGAAGATATTTTTCATTTCTTAATTTTCTTGGTTTATTTAAAACTATTTGGGGGTTTTTTAAATCATTATATATAATGTTTAGTATTTTTCCTGATGTTGTTTTTAGTAATGGTGGAAATGTAGCTTTCCCAGTTTTATTAAGTGCAAAAATATTAAAAATTCCTGTCTTTATTCATATTTCTGATTCAATTCCTGGGAGAACAAATTTATGGGCTTCAAAATTTGCTCAAAAAATATCAATAGCTTTTCCAGATGCTTCTGAGTATCTAACAATAGATAAAGAAAAGATTGCTTTTTTAGGAAATCCTATTCGAAAAGAATTATTTATTCCTCTTGAAAAAGGTGCTAGTGAGTTTTTAAAAATGGAAGAAGGAATCCCTACTTTATTTGTATTAGGTGGTTCAGGAGGAGCTTTAACGATTAACGAAAATTTAGTTGATATTCTTCCTGAATTAGTAGAAAAATATCAAGTTATTCACCAAACTGGAAAGAAATTATTTAAAGATGTTAAAAGCCGATCAAGAGTTCTTTTAGAAAAAAGTGAGCATAAAGATCGATATAAAGTCTTTCCTTATTTAAATACTTTGGCTATAAGAATGTCTGCGGGGGTATCTGATATAATTGTATCAAGAGCTGGAGCAGGTTCTATTTCAGAAATTGCTGTTTGGGAAAAACCAAGTATTATTATTCCTATTCCTGAAAATATTAGTAATGACCAAAAAAGAAATGCTTTTGCATATGCTAGAGCGGGTGCTTGTGTAGTTATTGAGCAGAAGAATTTAACTCCAAGATTATTCCTATCTGAAATTAATAGATTAATGAATAGTGAGGAAAAACGAAAAGAATTAAGTATAAAAGCAAAAGAATTTGCTAAGGTAGATGCAGCCACAAAAATTGCTGAGGAATTAATCAATATTGTTTTAGAGCATGAAGAGTGAACAAGTAGTAGGTAGAAAGTATTAAGTAGTAAGTATGAAAATTTGTTTTGCAAATTTTACTAAATAACAAAAATCACTCTGTGATTTTTGTACTTGATACTCAATTTAATATTTACTTATTTTTATGAAAAAACAAACAGTTATTAACCCACTTAAAATAGATAAGAATATAATAACCCGTATTCCGCCATCTCCGACTGGTTTGCTTCACATTGGAAATGTTCGCACCTTTCTTTTTAATTATTTTTTTACAAAACAAAAAAACGGGAAGATAATCTTACGAATGGAGGATACAGATAAAAAAAGATCAAAAAAAGAATTTGAAGAACATATATTAGAGAGTTTGAAGTGGCTTGGTCTGAGTTATGATGGGGAAATATACAGGCAATCAGAAAGAACTGATATTTATAAAAAATATTTAGAAAAAATGATTGAAGAGGGGAGTGCTTATATCTCTAAAGAAGATTCTAGTGAAGATAAAAGAGCAGAAGTGATTCGTTTTAAAAATCCAAATAAAATTATTGAATTTGAGGATACTGTTAGGGGAAAAATATCTTTTGATACAACAGAATTGGGTGATTTTGTAATTGCTAAAAGTCTTGAAGAACCTCTTTATCATTTGACAGTTGTCGTGGATGATTTTGAGGGAGAAATTACTCATGTTATTAGAGGAGAAGATGGTATTTCAAATACCCCCCGTCAAATTTTAATTCAAGAAGCTATTGATGCCCCTTGTCCGCAATATACTCATATTCCTTTTATTCTTTCTCCAGATAGAACAAAATTATCAAAAAGGCATGGAGCTACTACTGTTACTGAATTTCGTGATAAAGGATATTTGAAGGAAGCAGTAATAAATTATTTAGCCTTATTAGGTTGGAATCCTGGAACAGAACAGGAAATTTTTTCTTTAGATGAATTGATTGAAAAATTTGATTTAACAAAAATTCAAAAAGGAGGGGCAATTTTTGACATAGAAAAATTAAATTGGGTAAATAAAGAACATATTAAATTGATGTCTGATGAAGATTTTAGAAATAAAGTTTTGGAATTTTTACCTGAAGAAATAAAAGATTTGGTAAATTCTAACGAGAAAGTTTTTAAAAAACTTTTACCAATAATAAAAGAAAGGATTGAAAAATTTGAGGATGTTGTGGAAATGAATCAGGTGGGGGACTTGGATTATTATTTTTCTCAACCCGAATATGAAGTAGAAAAATTATTTTGGAAAGATGAAACAGATTCCGTTTTATTAAAAAAACGATTAGAAAAAATTATTGAATTTTTGAATGAAGTTGAAGATTTTTCAGCAGAAAAAATAAAAGAAAAAATTTGGGATTATGCTAGTGAAGAGGGAAGAGGTTCTGTATTGTGGCCAATGCGATATACTCTTTCGGGTAAAGAAAAATCTCCAGACCCTTTTGTTTTAGCTGATATTTTAGGTAAGGAAGAAACTATTAACAGGTTGAAAAACGCTATCGAAAAGATTGATACAAATAACCAAATTACACAAGGAATTTGATTTAAATTTAAAAAATAAAAAATATGAAGTCTACCCAGTCTATTATCCAGTAGGTCAAGGTATGAGAAATATCAAAAAAGTAATGGAAGATTTAAGGTGGTTGATAAAGAATAGTTTTATTTAGTTTTATTTGAGAATTATACAAAATACCTAAAAAAAGCTGTCATTACCAAAAACTCGTTGAGTTTTTGGTAATGACAGCTTTTTTCATAGATTGATTTCTACTTGTGAATAAGTAAATTTTGGTTTTAAATGGTAAAATAAGAGTAATTGGTAAGAATAAAATGAAAATTAATTTAATAATAATTAAAATAATAATTTTTGTATGGGTTATTTTCCCTGTGGGTATTGGTGCGAATGAAATTGATACACTAAAATCTAAAATTTCAGAGAAAAGTATTGAGATGCAAAAAATTGAGGAAGAAATAGATAAGTGGGAAAAAGAGTTAGATGTTGTTGGAAAAGAAAAAAAAAGTCTTAATAATGAAATTTATTATTTAAATACAACTGAAAATAAATTAAAATCAAATATCAGCTTAACTACAAATCAAATATATAGTACTGGTTTAAAAATAGAAAAATTAGGGATTGAAATAGAAGAAAAAAAAGATGGAATTGAGATAAATTCTTCGGCATTATCCGAAGCATTACAAATTATGAACGAACAAGAAACATATTCTATGCTAGAGGTTATGTTAGTAAATAATTCGTTGTCAGATTTTTGGAACGATCTTGAAGATTTACAAACTATTCAAGCAAGAATAAAAGATAAAACTCAAGCTTTGAAAGAATTAAAAACTGGTTTGGAAAAAGATAAGACTGAATCAGAAGAACAAAAGGTTTCGCTTTCTAGTTATAAAGTTGAGTTAGGTGATAGAAAAGAAATAGTGTATGAAAATAAAAAAATCAAAAATCAATTATTGGATGACACAAAGAATAAAGAAGTTAATTATCAAAAAATCTTAGATGAAAAATTAGCTTTAAGAAAAGCCTTTCAAGCTGAATTAAGAGAATACGAAGACCAATTAAGAATGGCAGTTGATCCCGGTAGTATTCCGGAAGCTGGTTTTAGTATCTTGTCGTGGCCAGTTAATAAGGTTTATATTACTCAATTTTTTGGAAATACACCTTTTGCTACAAAAAATCCACAAGTTTACGGTGACGGGGGACATAACGGGGTTGATTTTAGAGCGTCCATTGGAACAAAATTAAAGACCGCTTTGAGCGGAACAGTTGTGGCAATAGGTAACACTGATGATTCTTGTCCCCATGCCTCTTATGGGAAATGGGTATTTGTTAGACATAATAATGGACTTTCAACAATTTATGCTCATCTTTCTAAAATAACAGTTGTTCCAGGACAAGTTTTAATAACTGGCGATATGGTTGGCTACAGTGGTAATACTGGTTATTCAACCGGACCACATTTGCATTTTGGAGTTTATGCAACGCAAGGTGTAGAAGTAAAAACATATAATTTTAGATCCTGTTCCGGAAAATCAACCATTATGCCATTAGTAACCCGTCGAGATGCTTATCTTAATCCACTTTCTTATTTACCTGAATATAAATAAAATTCAAAATTCACCTAAGGTCTAATTCACCTAATAAAAAGTTGAAAAATCAAAATGACAAATAAAAAGGATTTAATTACACTTGTATATATTTTTATATAGGTTTAAAATAATATTAAATAAACATAAAATTATTAATTTTAACTCCAAAATGAGATTAGTTGATTAGTGAAATAACCTTTGTTAAATTATCATTCAATCTTTTAACAAAAGATTGAATGAATTAAATTTCTATGGAATTTGATTTAACAAGGTAATATTTTTCTAATTCGCTACACTCATAAGAAAAATATTATGCAAAATTATAAAAATTTAGATGGTCAATCGGGGATTGTAGGTTATGAAATTGGGGATGATTTTATTATTGTTAAATTTAAAGAAGCTTCAAAAAGTGGTTATACAACATATAAATATTCCTACACTAGTGCAGGGGAGGACGAAGTAGAAAAAATGAAAGAATTGGCCAGTAGTGGAGATGGTTTGGATGAATTTATTAATTCGTCTGTAAGAAAAAAATACGAAGATAGAAGTTAAAAAATAATATAAACCTCTTGTTTATTCAAAAATTATTGTATAATAATAAATATGTTAAATTTTAAAAACGATAATAGGGGATTGATTAGTTGGATAATTATTATAGTAATTGCTGTTATTGTTTTGAGTTATTTAGGCTTTGATCTCAGGGCTATTATTGAAGGTGAAGATACTCAAAGTAACCTTGCTTATTTATGGAGTCTTGTTTTGTCTGTTTGGAATAATTATTTAGCTACTCCAGTTCTTTATCTTTGGAATGACATTTTTATTGATTTACTCTGGAATACTTTTGTTGAAAATATGGATAGAATTAAGGCTGGGCAACCTACAACAATTGAGGATTTAACACCTACTACCTATTAAAAATGTTGGTAAAAAGTTTATTAATTAATAATTATCTATTATGTTGGAAAAGTTTTTAATTATCTTTTTGGTTATATTTGTTATTTTATTGTATGCGATAACTATTCATGTTCAGAATACAATTAATGACCCTTTGGTTCAAAAATTCTCTGGAAATTTAATTTCTACTGAAAAGGTACCATCTAATGATCTTTTTGGTGGAACAACAACTATAAGTGATATAGAGTAAGTTATTTTATTTTTTATAGCTTACAGAGCTATTTTGAGAGGGTATTATTTGGTATAGAATCTAATGTCGTAAAAGGTATATTGTGCGACACTTTAATAAATAAATATTTAGGTCAAATATCACTCTCCTCTTTATTATACTAAATAAAAAACAATTAATGACCCTTTGGTTCAAAACTTTATATAAATTAATTGTTGATGTATACTAATTAATAATTAACTTCACCTAGTAGTTCTTTTGAAAAATCAATTGGAGTTGTTTTATGATTATTTCTAGAATAAGTTTTGTGTTTTTGGATAAGAAATGGATATTATCCATAGTGTTCCTTATGATAGTCTTACTTATCTCATTTCTAATTGGAATGAAGGTGATGAAGGTTTTTATGGTAATGTTTTCCTTTATTACTCTCCTTCTTCCTATCCCTCTTCTTTATCAAACAATATTTGAGATTTATGGACCACTCGTTTTTCATCTCATTGTTGTAAGTTCTTTTTTTCTTTTGTATAGACGTTTTTTTTATTAAAATGTCAGCCAAATTAAATTTTAAAACCTTTGTGATTTGCAAAGGTTTTTTATATTTCCCTTATTATTTGAAATTAGAATAAGTTTTTACAAAGGCTTTTTAGGGATCACAAACCAAGCGGTTATCAAATAAGCTATAAAAGCTGGAATGAATGCTGTCATAGCTGCTACTAATATAAAAACAATTCTAACGAGTGTAGGATCAATATTAAAAGATTCCCCTATTCCCCCACAAACTCCGTAAATTTTTTTATTTGTATCTGATAAATAAATTCTTTTCATAATTATATGATAGCATAAAATGGTGTTTTAAAGCACCGTTTACTCAAATAAAGCCTTATTTTATTAATTAAATATTACATTTACTTAAAGTGTTTCCAAGCTATTGGGATATTACGTTTTACTGAACAAGTTCACATACATATTGGACTTTTCTGGCGAAAAATCCAATGAGAACATTTAATATATCCAAAGGGATAAAAGGGTGGAGAACCTTAGAAAATGATGTGTTAAGATTTCGGTATATGATAAAAGCCGAAGCATTA
>DAOWHH010000008.1 GCA_030641525.1 bacterium | reverse complement strand
TGCGGAGAGGACAGGATTCGAACCTGCGAAGGGTATTAACCCTTGCCGCGTTAGCAGTGCGGTGCTTTCGACCACTCAGCCACCTCTCCATATATTCAACTTTATAAATCCTCTTAAGACGAACTTCTCTACAATCAGTTTTCGACTTTATAAACTTTTGATTAGATAAAGCTTTACTTTATTCCTATATTATCAAAATAAACTCCAAAAATCTATCTTTAATTTAATCTGTGAAGATCGTATCTCCACAAATTTATTATAAAATTAGACAAAATAAAAAACCTTATTAAAAAGTTTTATATAAAAAATAAACCCCCTATTACACGAAGTAATTGGGAGTTGAAGGAAGGCTTAGCCTTCCTCTTTCAACAACCTAAACCGGATTGTGGCTTACTTTTTATCCTGGTTGTTCGTTTCTTCTCTCAAAGATGGTGATGCTCTGTCAGCACTCTTCATTTTTTCACAAATACTCAAACGCTTCATCGTCGCATTTCCGCAAATACCTGGCATGATTTCTCCTCTTTTGATAAAGATTTAAAAAAGAACTTCTTTTCAGTTTGAGCCAAAAGCTCTACACAATACAATAACTACTTGATAAGCATCCATTCCATAGCTTAATCAATTAATTGAACATTGCACTGATAAAATCATCATATTATATTCACTGAAAAAAACAAATATTTTTTATGTGGATAAAACTACAAATAAGTTATAATAAAAATATGTTAAACAATAATAAAAATACAAATATAATTTCTAAAATAAGAAAAGAATTAAAATCTGAAGTAGATATTCAATATAAAATTGGAGTAAAAAGATATTTTAAGAAACCGATTAAAATTTATGGAGTTAGAACTCCTATTGTGCGTAAAATTGCTAATAAATATTTTCCTAAAAATCTAAATAAAAAAGAACTTTTTAAAATATGCGAAATTCTTCTTAAATCTGATTATTGTGAGGAATCTACAATCGCTTTCCAATGGCTTTTCAAAATTAAAAATCAATATTCTATATCTGATTTTATTATCTTTGAAAATTTATTAAAAAAATATGTAAATAATTGGTCTAAGTGCGATGATTTTTGCACTCATTCTTTTGGTTCTTTGATTTATCAATATCCAGAATTACTACCAAAAGTTTTAAAATGGACAAAGTCACCCAATCACTGGCTTCGTCGTGTCTCTGCTGTGATACTCATTCACCCTATTCAAAAAGATGACAAAAAGATTCTGAAAAATGTTTTTCAAACAGCTAAAATATTACTCCAAGACAAAGATGATTTAGTACAAAAAGGATATGGGTGGATGTTAAAAGTAGCTAGCGATCATTGGCAAAAAGAAGTCTTTAATTTTGTTATGGAGAATAAAAAGAAGATGCCTCGCACAGCTTTACGCTATGCAATAGAAAAAATGCCTAAAAATTTAAAAGAGAGAGCAATGAAGTAATTTAGATATTACAAATATAGGAATCTAACTCAAAATATTTTTGTTCATGATCGCATGAAGGACATTTTTCAGGAGCTTCTTTTCCTGTATGTCTATAACCACATTTTCTACAAACCCAATTCTTTTCTTCATCCCTTTGAAAGACTTTTTTATTTTCAATATTATCAAGTAAACGAATATAAGTTTCCTCATGATGTTCCTCTGCAATAGCAATGGCTCTTAATCTTTTTGCAATTTCAGGAAAACATTCTTCTTCAGCCATATCTGCAAATTCAGGATACATTTCTGTATTTTCATAATGTTCACCTTCAATAGCCGCTTTAAGATTTTCAATAGTAGTACCTAATACCATTGGCACTTCAGCTTCAACAACAAGTTTTTCAAAATTTTCTTCTTTAACTCGCCCATCTGAAGAGTTAAGGACCTTCAATTCATTAATTAATCTAAATAACCATTTAGCATGTTCTTTTTCATTCTCTGCTGTTTTCAAAAATATCTCCGAAATTTGTTCATAACCTTCTTTAAGAGCAATTTTTGCATAAAAAGAATAACGGTTTCTAGCTTGACTTTCACCTAAAAACGCTTTACCCAAATTTTCCAAAGTTTTTTTCATGATTTTTATTAAATTAATCTTTTATATTAATCTTCTACAAAAAATTATATCAGAAAAAATAAACCACCACAAAAACAAACCTCCGGAGGTTGGACCTCCGGAGATTTAGAATAGGATAAAATATGCTAGAATGGAAAAATGAATTTAGATTCTCTGATAGAAAAAGAATTCCGTACCACAGAAGTACAGAAAAAAGCATTCAAAAAAATTGGTCTGAAAACCATAGAAAATTTGTTATTTTATTTCCCCTCTCGTTATGAGAATACAGAAGAATTAAAGAATATTAAAAACCTTCAAAATAATGATAAAACAATTATTTATGCCAAGGTAAAAAGCATAAATATGAGAAAAGCCTATGTCAAAAAAATACCAATGACAGAAGCTATTTTGGAAGATACCACAGGAACAATCAAAGCTATTTGGTTCAATCAACCATATATAGCCAAAATGTTAGCTGTTGGTTCATCAGTTAAATTACAAGGAACAATCACCGAGCGAAACAGACAATTATGTATAAATAACCCTGAATATAAAATTGTAGCAGAGATTCCTTTAGATATTGATAAATCTCTTTTTAATTCTAAAAATTCAAAAAAAGATAATTTCATCTATCCCATTTACTCAGAAAAAAGAGGATTAAATTCAGGATGGATTTATCATAAAATTCAAAAAATATTTTCTGAAAATATTTTAGATGAATTAGAAGATCCTATTCCTGAAAAAGTTCTTAAGAAATATAATTTACCTACTCTCAAAACAGCTCTGATTTGGATTCATAGTCCTCAAAAAAAATCAGATGCTGTAGCGGCAAGAAAAAGATTTGCTTTTGAAGAAATATTTTTTATTCAACTTTCACGAGCTAAATTAAAAAAAGAATATCAAGAAAATCCATCTTTCAAAATTAAAAAAACTAAAAAGGAAATGAATGAGTTTATAAAAAGATTCCCTTTCACACCAACTCTTTCACAGAAAAAATCTATTAATCAGATTTTAGAAGATTTCGGAAAAAATTTTGCTATGAATAGACTTTTAGAAGGAGATGTCGGTTCTGGAAAAACAGCAGTAGCTGCTTCAGCTGTTTATGCTGTCACAACCACCAAACCCAACGGAAAAAATTACGGGAATCTTCAAACCGCCTACATGGTACCGACTGAAATATTAGCTAAACAACATTTTGAGTCATTTATTAAATATTTTTCACACCTTAATATCAATATTGGTCTGATTACCTCAAGTGGTTGTTGTAAATTCCCGTCTAAAGTAGATCCAACTGATTGGACAAAGATCTCAAGAGCTCAACTTTTAAAATGGGTTGAAGACGGATCAATTCCTATTTTAATAGGGACCCACTCTCTTATCTCAAAATCAGTAAAATTTAAAAGTCTTGCCTATGTAATCATTGATGAACAACATCGCTTCGGACTTATGCAAAGAAAAAGATTAACTCAAAAATCAGATTCCGAAATAGAAAATCTATGTCCGCATTTACTTTCTATGACAGCCACTCCTATTCCTCGTACTCTTGCTTTGAGTATTTACGGTGATCTAGATTTAACTTTATTAGATGAAATGCCTCATGGAAGAAAACCAATCATTACAAATATTATTACACCAAGCAAAAGAAATGAATCTTATGAAAAAATTCGCAAAGAATTAAAGAAAGGAAGACAAATGTATGTAATTTGCCCTCGTATTGATGAACCTGACCCAGATAAAGCCACTGCTCTTAGATTAAAATCAGTCAAAGCAGAAGCAAAACGATTAAAAAAAGAAATTTTTCCTGAATATGAAATAGGAATATTACATAGCAAAATGAAACCCAATGAAAAAGAAGAAATTATGAATGATTTTGTTAACAAAAAGATTTCTATTTTAGTAGCCACTTCTGTAATAGAAGTCGGGGTTAATGTTCCTAATGCTACAGTAATAATCTTAGAAGGAGCCGAAAGATTTGGTTTAGCCCAGCTTCATCAGCTTCGTGGACGAGTAATAAGAAGTAATCATCAATCATATTGTTATGTTTTTTGCGAATCTAAAACAAAAAAAACAATAGAAAGATTAAATGCTCTCAAAACAGCTAAAAATGGATTTGAATTATCAGAATTTGATCTTGAAATAAGAGGTCCGGGAGAATTAATAGGAAATAAACAATGGGGTATATCAGATTTAGGAATGGAAGCGATTAAAAATATAAAAATGTTAGAAGCCTCTCGGAAAGAAGCTCAACAAATAATAGAAAAAGATCCTAAATTAAAAAAATACCCTCTTATTAAAGAGAGGGTTGTCAAAACAAAAGAATTAATCCATTTTGAATAAAAAACTTTATTTAAATTTCTTTTTCGCCCTATAAAAAGAGACAATAAAATCTACAGCAATAACAACGCAAAGAGAATTAATAATATTAAGTAAATTATTGTCCAAAATAAAATTTAAAAATTTATCTAGATTTAGGAAAATAAAATAATAAAACGCTATTATTCCTAATAACCAAAACGCTGAAGAGCTAATGCTAACAATTCCTTTATAATTTTTATATCTACTATTAGTATAATCCCACAAAGGTATCCCTATTCTTATATAGAACAACCCTAATACTAACTCCAATACAACTACAGAAGACAATGCTATAAACACTCTCCATAAAATACCTATTTCAATAGATAATACAAAAAATATAATCACAAACCCTAATCCGTAAATAGGACGATAAGGACCAATCATAAATCTTCTAATTTTGATTTTAGCTTTTCTTTTGATTTTAGTCTTTTTAGTTTTTAGAAACCAATCAAGTACTTCAAGACACCATCCAATAAAACTTCCAAACACAAAAAAAATAATTATATTCTGTAACATACAAATATTATTGAAAACTCATTAAAAATCAATGAGTCTTAGAGACCTCTAGAATTCTTATATTTATAATGAATAATAACACAAAAGACCTCGAATTTACCGAAGTCTTTTGTGGACAAATTATATAGATTTAAAAACTTTGTGCGCCCACTTGGACTTGAACCAAGAACCGCGTCGGTATAAGCAACGTGCTCTACCAAATTGAGCTATGAGCGCAAATTATTTAAATATTTCCTGAAGACGAACCAAACCCGTCAAAATATAATCATTAAACTGTCGATTATAAAATAACACATTACAAGTCCCGTGTCCAAACTTTCCTTTACGATATGTTATATCTTTAAATTCATTCTTTTTTATGTACGGATTTCTAAACTGTGATATTGGTATAGAAAGCTCGTCTACCCAAAATTTTGTTTCTTTTTTTATATTCATATCTGAATATAAATGAAGTTTAATTCTTAAACTTTTTTTGTCTATACCAAAATCATTTAACCACTTTATAAAAAGTTTTAAAACTGCCGGATCAGTATTAGAAATAGAAGTAGCAGTATTAAATGTTTTTGTTCCTTCACCCCAATACATAAATAACCCAGCAATAAATAAATCTCTTTTTGAAAATTTCCCTATATCTTTTTTTACTTTATTATATACCTCTTTTAAAATCTTTCCCCGTCGTTTTTGACATGTATTTCGATAATTCTCTATACGTTTTGGATTTTTATCACGTAATTTGATTAACCGTTCTCGAGATAAAGGATAATTTTTGAGCCAATCACTAAGTGTTCCTTTACTCACCTTTACAATACCCTGAATCTGGGAATAACTTTTACCCTCTTTCCTAAGTTTAATAGCTAATATTTTTTCTTTTCTTTTTACCATAGATGAATGTTTAAATACTAATTACAGTATATTATATCAAACGTTCATATTTACACAAGTTTTTAATGAAAACCGTGAGCGTAATCACCAAATTCAATTCCGTTTGCTTTACCCCAGACATCTACATTAATATATTGATTATCATTTATTTTTACTCTTAAATATTGGTGTGGTGATGTGTAACCAACACTTGTCCACTTCTTTTTGACATCTTTATCCATAAAAAAACCACTTCCTACTAATAATATTTTTAATAGGTGGTTCAAATTAGTACAAAGTATTTTTTCTCGCTTATCCCAAAGCTCATTCGGATTTTTAATAAATAAATTAGAAAAATGTGTGATAGTAGCATATCTATACCCTCTATGCTTAGCTGTTAAAGCATCATAAGCCTTATGTAAACAATCCAATTTATTTTTTGACTGCTTTAATTCACCAATTATTTTCTGCATTTCTTCAGGTAAATTGTTTATATTATAATTTTTCATAATTATTACATTATTATTTACATAATATCCAAATACAAATTTAAAATCAATTTATTTAACCTTTGACTTAATTCTATATATTGTGTATAATTAAAATAAGTTTAGTACATATCAAATTACTACAAATAAAGGAGAAATTATGTTAGTAGCATTAAATAACTCCCTCGGTAATCTTGAAAAACCAATTTATAGTAATCTTAAAGAAACTATATTACAAGAACCTTACGGATCATTTACTTCAATTAAAATTGAGGTTAAGGAAAAAATTAGTTGGATTGATCCTAAGTTATTATTTGGACTTCCGACAAGGTTTGCTGCCGAGTGTATGAAAGAAAAAAACGGAAAAGGACCTTTTGTTCTTAAAAGAATAACAAAATACCCTAATGGTAATGTGATACTCACTTTTTATAATAAAAATGGTGAGATAAAAAATATCAATTCCATTTATTTCACAAAATACAACACAAGAAAGTCTTTCCGATCTGTAATACATACAGAAAGAAAACAATCATAAACCCGTCATCTATATGATCGATGGGTTTTTTTAATGTGCAAAATATTATCAATCTTCATATTTAAGACCAAGAGCAAATTCTAAAACCTTTCGCCGAACATTTTTATTAAAAAGAAAACTACTATGTCCTGACCAAATATCTTGATGATTTGAATTTCCATTATTAGTATTAGGAAAAATTACCACAGGATCTATATAACCACCAAAACTAAAAGTAGGAACATCAACCTCATCAGGTGTTCCTAAATACTCTTTAGAATTATCTATCCCAAAAGAATCCATTTTATGAGGTGAAGCCATAGTAATTAATTTCACAACATTATCATTTTCTGCCCTATCTATCATGGTTGTAGCTAAAACTCCTCCGTAACTATGACTAATTACTAGTGTAGCTTTATTATCATTCAAAATAGAAATTCCCTTTTCAACAACTTTTTCAGTTTCAACATCCTGCCAATAATAATAAACTGAGTCGTCTAGAAAAATAACCTCCTTAGTTGGAAAATTCTTTTTTAAATCTCTTTTCCAACGAAGCAAATCAAAAGTATAAGTATTTATTCCTGGAACAAAAAGAATTCTATCAAAATTTTGACCACTCATATCAATACCCAAATCATTAACACCACTACCCATAGTATAATTTGTAGAATAAATAGATACCGATAAGACAGTTATCAAAAATACTATTTTAGTTATTTTTTTAAACATAATTTATACTTAAAATTAACCCCTGATTATTTTCATCACATCTTCAATATCGTCAGTTATAGTATAAAGATCAACATCTTCTTTATCTATAGTTTTGAATTCTTCAAAAAGAGTTTCTTTTATCAATTTATCAAATTTATTCCAATATTCACTTCCAAATAAAATAATAGGAACTTTTTTAAGTTTACCTGTCTGAACAAGAGTCAAAATTTCAAAAAATTCATCCATTGTTCCATAACCTCCTGGGAAATAAACATAAACTTCAGCAGAAAAAGACAACATCACTTTACGACTAAAAAAATAATGAAAATTCAAATTCTCTGTGACATAAGGATTAATAACTTGTTCATGTGGAAGTTGAATTCCATAACCAATAGATATCCCTTTTGAATTATTTTCTACAGCTCCCCTATTAGCAGCTTCCATTATTCCTGGACCACCCCCTGTCACAATAGCATAACCTTCTTTTGATAATAATTTAGCCAAATCTCTCGCTTTTTCATAATACTTATTATTTTCCTTAAAACGAGTTGATCCAAAAAATGTAATAGATTTAGGATATTTTTTAATAAAATCAAATCCTAACCTAAATTCCTTTTCAATCAATTTTAATTTTTTATTAAAAAAGCTTTTTTGTTTTTCTATTTCATCAATAGTCAAAGGACTTTGACGAATTTCTTTTTCAGTTATATTTATTTTTTTCATTATTAGATTGGTTAATTATTAAACAGAATATAATAAATAGTGATATAAAAAATTTGCGACTAAAACACTTTGAAGAATGTTCGTCCGACTAAAACATCTTTGATGTTCGTCCGATTAAAACAAAGTTTTAATTTAGGATTAAAACAAAGTTTTGATTTAGAGAGCAAATTTTTTCGCTTGATACTTACTTCTTGATACCTGATACTTTTTTAGGTTCAATACCATTCAAGATCAAAAGTTTTTCATAATCATCTCTTTCCAAAGTCTCCACTTCCATTAATTTTTTCGAAATCATATCCAAAGCTTTTCTATTATTTTCTAAAATATCTCTCACTCTTTCTTGAGCTTCTTTCATAATTTTGGAAATTTCATTATCAATTTCTTTAGCTGTTTCTTCTGAATAAACTTTATTAGTAGGATAATTAGGAACCATTATCTTGTCAGATTTTTCAAAAGCTATAGGACCAAGTTTTTCAGACATACCATATTTAGTCACCATATCCCTAGCCAAAGCAGATGCTACTTGTAAATCATTTGATGGACCAGTCGTAATATCACCAAAAACCATTTTCTCTGTTAAATAACCACCTAAAGAAACAGCAATGTCATCTAAAAAATATTTCTTAGCATATAAACTCTTATCCTCCACTGGTAATTTAATTGTATAACCCGCAGCTCTACCACGAGAAATAATAGAAATCTTATGAACAAGGTCAGCGTTAGGCAAAAGAGAAGCGACTAATGCATGCCCTACTTCATGATAAGCAATAATTTTCTTTTCTTTTTCCGTCATTATATTACTTTTTCTTTCTGGACCTAACATCACTTTTTCAATTGAACGAATCAAATCAAATTGAGATATTTTTTTACGATCTTCTCGAGCTGCTAGAATTGCTCCTTCATTCATTAGTGATTGTAAATCAGCCCCAGAAAACCCAGGAGTTCTTTCGGCTATTAATTTCAAATCAACATCTTCAGAAAAAGGTTTCTTTTTAGAATGAATTTTAAGAATAGCTTCTCTGTCTTTTCTATCAGGAGCATCTATAATTACTCTTCTATCAAATCTACCAGGACGAAGTAAAGCAGGATCCAAAACATCAGGTCTATTAGTAGCAGCTACTACAATCACTTTTCCATTTGATTCAAAACCATCCATTTCTACAAGAATTTGATTTAAAGTTTGCTCTCTTTCGTCATTACCCCCACCCACACCAGTTCCCCTCACTCGTCCTACTGCATCAATTTCATCAATAAAAATTATGGCTGGAGCCATTTTTTTAGCAACTTTAAATAAATCACGCACCCTAGAAGCACCCACTCCTACAAACATCTCTACAAATTCAGAACCAGAAATAGAAAAGAAAGGCACACCTGCTTCACCAGCCACAGCTCTAGCTAATAAAGTTTTACCCGTTCCTGGCAACCCCATTAATATCACTCCTTTAGGGATAGTAGCTCCAATATCTAAAAACTTTTTGGGATTTTTTAAGAAATCTACAATTTCAATTAATTCTTCTTTAGCTTCCTCAACACCAGCTACATCTTTAAAAGTTATTTTTTGTTTAGTGTCTTTAGGATCAATAAATTTCGCTTTTGAATTTCCAAAACTAAAGGCCTGCATACTAGAACCCTTTACTTGCCTTGTCATATACCAAAAGAAAATTAATATAAATAAAATCGGAATAAGAAATGGCGCAAGCATCAAAAACCAAAACCGAACACCACTTGGTTCCTTGATAATTATATCAATAGTATTTAATTGTTCTGAACTTAATCCGTAATTAATCAAAGATTCTGATAAAGATGATTCAGTTTCTTTTTTCGCTTTTTTAATTGAATCGTCTTGATATATAATAGACAGCCTTTCTCCCTCTACTTCAATAGTTTTTATTTCTCCAATAGAAATATCTGAAACCATTTCAGAGATAGATACTTCTTCAGGTTTATCCAAATTTTCAGCTATCATTGAATAAACCATAATCGCCAAGAATAGGATTATAATTATATTCAAAAAATTATTAAAAAAGCTTAATTTAGGTTTTTTAATATCAAAACCAATATCAAATTTACCTTTTTTACCTTTTTTTCTTCCCTTTTTTGGTTTAATCAAAAACTTAGGGTTCTTTATTTGTTTTTTCATAGTTAAAAACATTATACATTCACAACAGAAAATATGCTAATATTTTAATAACTATATGAAGCGAGCATATAATTACATAGTTCGGACATAATAAAAATAAATATTACATAATTATTTTTATTAATCCTCACTCGAAATTAGATGAAGCAAGCATATAATTCCATCGCTCGGACATAGTAAAAATAAATATTACCATAATCATTTTTACTAATCCTCACTCGAAATTATGACAATATTCATAAAGAACAAAAAAATAGGACTAAAATATGAGATTTTAGAGAAATTAGAAGCAGGAATAAAATTGCTTGGTTTTGAGGTGAAATCTATTAAAGGAAAGAAAGGGTCTCTTGAAGGTTCTCATATCAGTATTAGAGGAGATGAAGCTATATTATTTAATTCCAATATTCCACCCTACCAACCCAAAAACACCCCTTTAGATTATGACTCAAAGCGAAATAGAATCCTTTTATTAAGTAAAAAACAGATTTCACATCTAGCTAATTTAGAAGCTCAAAAGGGATTGACAATTATCCCAGTTTCAATGTATAATAAGGGGAATAAAATCAAGTTAGAAATAGCCGTTGTGAAAGGAAAGAAAAAATACGATAAGAGAGAAACTATAAAAAAGAAAGATATACAAAGAGATATAGATAGAGAAATGAAAGATAGATATAGATAGATCTTTAAAAATTATGGAAAAATATTTTGTTTATATATTGTTTAGTAAAAAAGACCAAAAACTTTATGTGGGGTGTACCTCTAATATAGAGAAAAGATTAGAAAGACATAATAAAGGCAATATAAAAGCTACGAAACATCGAAAACCTTTAGTTTTAATACATTATGAAAAGTTTGAAGATAAAGAAGAAGCATTCAATAAAGAAAGGTTTTTGAAAAGTCTTTGGGGAGCACGATTTAAAAAACAAATTAAAACAAAATATTTAAAACAATTAATATAATTTTTGGTCACCCGCCTAAAGCATTAGAATGTTTTGTGGCTAGCCCGAATCGTTAATAACGGTTTTATGGCTAAAACATCTTTTATTCTATAATTTTTAAGATTAAAATCTTAAAAATTATAGAATAAAAGATGTTCGCCCGAACATTTCATGAAAGACTATTTTCTGAATTTTAAAATTCAGAAAATAGTCTTTCATGAAATGTTTTAGGGGGATGATCGGCTTCGCTGGTAATATTCCTTTATTATGTGCAATATCGAGATTTCTATTATACTCGTTAAAAAATAGAACAGATTAAGTGCAGACTTATCTAAGAAAGTAGGAAGAATGGCTTCGCCTTACTTCTCTACTCCAGCTCTAGCTTTTGCTTAAAAAGCGACTGGTGTCGGATGGATTGATTTCTGATAAATCTATCTCGGCATAATATTTTCAGGATATAAAAATTTGAACCTTTTCAGCAAATTTTCGAAACTAAGAAAATCGATGAAGAATGTTTTTGATTATTTCTTATTTTCTTCATTTAAAACAAAAAAATAATCTATATATTGTAGAATCATATTAAAAGTATTGTCACATGTGGGTTCGATTCCCACCGTCTCCACAAAACGCCGACACCAAAGCAATGCTTTGGTGTCGTTTGCGTTTGTGAGAGACGGTGGGAATCGAAAGACGGAGGCGTGAAGCCAATTTGTGAGCTTGCGAACAAATTGATGTTGTTGAAATAATGCTTAGGCATTATTTCAAGGGTCGCGAACACTTTATATTTTTGAGTCCAAAGGACGAAGAAAATACTTAGTGATTCGTGACCGATTCCCTACTAATCAACATGCGAAGCGTTCCTTTTCACAATAAAACAAAAAACAGACTCTAATGCCTGTTTTTTTGTTTTATCAGCGTGGAAATAGTCGGTAGGAATCGAAAGCCAGAGCAGTCTACAATTTTTATTTTTTCCAAACAAATTTCACAAATCTCCATCCATATTTTCCAATCAATAAAGCTAGAGTTAAGTAAATAGCAATTTGAATTAAAACTAAACCAAATGATAATAATTTAATTGTTAGATTTTGTAGAAGATTATTAAATTCTGTTACAAAATTCTTTAATTCGTTTTCCCAAGAATCTTTTATTCTTTCAAAATCAATAATTAGATTTTCTGAAACTGATACAGAAAAAAATGTATAATCTAATCTCTCTAATTGTTCTGCCTTAGCTCGAGAAATTCTATCTAAATTATTTTTTGTATTTAATCTTTCTCTTGTTAATTTTTCAATTAAAACAATCTTGTCATTTATAATTTTAGCTAAAGATTCTACATCAGATGAATTAGTTGCAAGACGAGTAACTTGATCATAAGCATTTTGAGCTTCTTCTAAAGTCTCTTCTACCTGCTCTAATCTCTTAGCTAGAATTTCTTCTTCACTAGTAAAGTCATCGATTTGTTTCTTAATTGTTTCTGTATTAATATCTAGATTTTCTGGTTTCATATCTTTAATAATTTCTAGAATTTCATTTTGTTTTTCTTTTTCTACCTTAAATCGATAATTACAATACCTATCTCCTTTATTAGCATTTTCAAAAATTACATCTTCTCTTACTTTTAGATTTTCAATATCTCCACAAGTTTTTTCTAATCTCGCTGTTCGAATATACGCATTATATTCTGTTATCTCAAAATCTTCTAAATCTGATCCTGCTATATAATCTTCATCCACAGTAGGTACTGGATATGCAATATTTCTTGCTGATAATTCAAAATCCTGTTTTATCATTTCTCCTTTATAACCTCCACCATAACCATCATAGGAAACAGAACTTATATCATATCGAGGAGTATTAAAAGCAGTTCGAATTATAAAAGAGGTTAAAGAAACTAAAAGTCCTAAAATTAATAAAGTAAATATTCCAATTCCAGCAAACTTCAGAAAATTTTTTAAATCAAATTTTTTAAACATATTTTGAAAATCCATATATTATATTTAATTAATTTTTAATAAATAAATTATATCATAAATATTAAATATATAGGTTTCTAGGAAGTTCCAATTATTAAATATGGTCTCCACAAAACTATATTATTTGACAAATAATTATATCCAATATATAATTACAATTAAGATTCTTTAAAAATGTTTAAACATTTAACTAAAAAAGGAGTTAGAAATGCAACCTTCCAAAATCGAAGATAGAATTTTCAGTTTCGTATTTTTTGTCACTTGTTTTTCTTTAACATATGGATTATGGTTTTATCACCGTGAATTTCCGATTCCCTACGGACCTTCGTCAGAATTTCTGATAATAATCTTTGCAATAATGTTTGCTCCGATTGCATCCATTATTGATCAACTTGTTAGCTGGATTGTTGACGGTATCCTAACGCTTATAAAGCGTGATGTACAAAAAATCAACGGGACTTCATCAAACTCTCTAGTGTTAACCTTTGCAGTCATCTGTACTTTGGTTTTGCGAACCATTAATTGGTTCACTAATAATCTTCCAATTATAAATTGGTGGAGTGTGCAAAAAGCGATTGTATTCGGAACAACCCTAGCAATCCTTCTTAGTTTACCCATCAAAATCCAGATATTATCATTTGATTACTGGATGGCAGGGATCGGTTTACCGATTACATTCTTCATAAGCTGTATGTATAAAGCTGAAGAAAAAGCAGAGATAACAAAGACAGGTGTATAAACATCGTTATTTACATTATAAAGCGAATTTTAGAAAATAAACTCTAAGATTCGTTTTTTTTTTATTAAATTTTTAAAAAACAAAAACACCAACCTTACGATTGGTGTTTTTGAGAAATAAAATAGCTTTTACCTCTTCCTTCTCTTAGCCACTTTCCTCTTAGGAGATCTCTTCACGGCTTTCTTTACAGTTCTCTTAGCTGCTTTTCGCTTAACAACTTTTTTCTTAACTACTCTTTTTTTAGCTGGCTTTTTAGCTACTTTCCTTTTTACAACCTTCTTCTTAACTGTTCTCTTAACAGCTTTTCTTCGAACTGGCTTCTTAGCCACTTTCCTTCTTACAGGTTTCTTAGTAACTTTTCTTTTAACCACTCTTTTTTTAGTAGTTCTTTTTGCTTTTACCATAATTTAGATCGTATCTTTTAAATAAAAATTATTTTAAAAAAGTTTTTATTTATCAGAGGTTGATCACACCGCTCTTTTTTATGAAATAAAAAATAATAACGACCAAAGATTATTTTTATTTCTGAGCTACTTATAATTTTAACTTGTTTCTGCAATAAATTACATGTTGATAACTTATTTTTTTAATTTTTTTAAAAAAATTAAAAAGTTTTTCCTAAAACATTTCCCACAAAAAATGTTTGGGCGAACATCTTTGTTACGCAAAGATGTTTTAGCCAAATTTTGTTTTTTCTTTTGCTAAAAAGTTTTTGAAAACAAAAAAATAAATTAAATAAAAAATAATTAATAACCAAAAAGGAAAATATGAAATTTTAATTGACGCTAAAGGTAAATTTGAAAATAACTCAACTATTTTTAATTCATAACTTAATAAAAAACATGTGATATAAGAAAAAGGTAAAGATAAGTAAATTGAAACAAAAGAAATTACACCTGTTAGAAATCCAAATAACATTGTGACAGGAATAAACATTAAAACTAATAAATTTACAAAAACAGATACTAAAGATAATTCTCCTGTCATATATAACAAAAGCGGTAAAACAAAAACTTGAGTTGATATGGTTGCTGTTGCCGATTCTCTTAAATAAAATTTTTGTGGAATGAATTTAAAAACATTAGAAATTTTTGAAGATAAACAAATTAAACCTAGAGTAGCCATAAAAGATAATTGAAAAGAAGGATCAAATACTACTATTTGAGGATTATACAAAATCATCAAAAACCCAGCTAAAAATAAGGCTCTAATAACTTCAGACTCTCTCCCTGTGGCTCTAGCTAATATTACTAATAAGGCCATAATAGAAGCTCTAATAATCGTGGCTGTCCCTCCTACCATAATGGCAAATAGAATTATACCCAAAGACCCTAAGATCATTCCAATCATTTGTGGAAGAAATGAAAGAAAAGCTAAAATAGATCCTGCAATAATACTTACATTGTATCCAGATAAAACCACAACATGAATCAAACCAACTTTTCGAAAGTCTTCCTGTAACTCTTCTCCTAAAGATTGTTTTGAACCTAATAATAATCCTCCTAATAAAGAAACTTGTGGTTCTGGAATTGTTTTTCTAACCTTTTCTAAAAATAAATATTTAAGAGTAAATAATTTTTCTTTTATAATATTTCCATTTCCTTCAGACACAAATTCTACTTCTGGAAAAAAACTTAAGTAAAATACTTTATCTTTTTTCAAATAAGAAATATAATCAAAATCTTTTCCGTTATCTGTTTGAAAGTTTTTTGGTTTTTCCAATTCACCAATAATTTTAATTTCATCCCCATACTTAAATTGCGGATAATGTGAAGTTGTTAATAAAATTTTTGTTTTTAATTCTTTTAAATTTTCTATTTCAAAAATTTCTACAATTAATTTAATATGATTTTCTCTTTCATCTGCTTCTTCTACTATTATTCCTAACATAGAAATATTTTTTCCAATAAAATTATCTAATAACTTATCGTTATACATTTCGTTTGAAACAGAACAACGTAAAGAACCTAGTCCAAAAAATAGAAAAAATAAAATAACAAAAAGAAAAGAACGAGATTTGTTTAAAGACAAATCTCGTTCTTTTATTATCATCAAAACTCCACTTAATAAAATTAAAAATAAACCAAAAGAAAATCCTAAATCAATAACAGAACAAAAAGCTACACCACTTACAAAAGATAAGACTGAAAAGGAGAAAAAAGAAAGATTCATAAGTAAGTATTAGGTATCAAGTATTAAGTAGAAAAAATCGCAAAGCGATTTTTCCTCTAAAAACTATTAACTTCTAATTGATATTATGATTCTCCTTGGAATTCTAGATTTTTAATTTTAAACTTTGACCTAGATAAATGATACTTACTTACCCTCATCCATTGCTTCATTTGATAATTCATCAGCTCTCTTGTTCTTTTCTCTAGGAATATGGATAAATTTGATATGAGGAAAATATTTAATAATTAAATTGTGTATTTTAATATATTGTTCAAAAAGACTTTCTTCTTTAATTTGATACTCATTATTTAATTGTCTTTGTACCAATTGACTATCCATTCTAATTTCAAAATCCATTTTCAAAGTTTTTTTACCGAACATTCTATGAGCAGTCTCTAAAGCTAAGACAACAGCTTCATATTCTGCCCAATTATTAGTTCTTTTACCTAAAAATTTAGAAACCCCTTTTATTTCCTTTTTATTATCAAAAATAGCCACCCCTACCCCTGCTATCCCAGGATTTCCTCTTGAACCACCATCTGTAAAAATTATAATTTTTTCCATTATATTAATTTAGTTTTATTCTCCTATATATTCAAATCTATTAATTTCTTTTCCATCTATTTCCTTTGCCCCCAAAAACATCTCTACTGGTCTAGCCCAAATAACGTCTTTTCCAAACTCTTCTGATTCATAAAGAGCTTTATAAATAACTAATTCACTCAAATCCTCACTATGATGAGCCACTCCAATAACCTCATACTCTTTACCTTTAAAATGCCTATATTTACCTATTTTTATTTTTTCCACAAAGATTTTAATTATTTTTTATAATTAACTTAATTATATCACTCAAGACAAAATATCAAAAACTCTTAGTTGAAGTTCTTTTGAACCATTAAAATTATTCTTCTCGAAATTAGCTAAGAGTTTTATTTTCTGCCCTTTCTTTAGGGTAGATTGTTTGTCTACAATATAATCACTAAAAAAATCAATTACCTTAATCCTTTCACCTTTAGTATTCTTAAAAATTATTTCTAAATGATTTGAAGTCTTTCCAAAAACTCTCATATCAATTATCTCAATATTTTCAAATAAAAATAATGGTTTTTGATTCCCCATTCCAAATGGAGCCATTTTTTCAATCAATTTCCAATTATCCCAATTAATATCATCCAATATTAATTTTTTATCGACAAAAACTTTTGTTTCCTCTGATTTATCCTTAATTTTCTCATAAGCATTTAATATTTTCTCTTCAAAAAAATGTATTTGTTCAGAAATTACACCAAAACCACCTGCCTGCCTATGTCCCCCTGTGTGCTTAAAAAATCCTTTCTCAACTAAATTCATAAGTTCAACTAAATCAACATTATCAGAACGACAAGAGCCACAATAAGCACCACTTTTATCAGTTCCCCACACAAAACAAGGTTTTTTATATTCCCTTTGTAAAGAAGAAGCAATTAAACCAGACAAACCAATATTCCATTCTGAATCACCGATTACAATAACATCTTTTACACCCCTCTCCTTTATTTTTTTATTAGCCTTTCTTACAGCTACAGCCACCGTTGTTTTTCTTTTATTATTTAATTTTTCTAATTCTTTTGCTAAATTTTCAACCACTACATCGTCATCAGATGAAAGTAAATCAAAAGCAATTTGAGGATCACCCATTCTAGAAGCAGCATTTATTCTTGGAGCAATCATAAAACTAATATCTTCCTCTACAATATCATTCTGTCTAACCCATGCTTTCTTAAGTAATTTAATTAACCCTAATCTTGGAGATTTTCTCATTACAAAAAGCCCGTATTTAGCAAAAATTCTATTTTCTTTTTTCAAAGGAACCATATCTGCTAATGTCGCCAAAGCTACCATATCAAGTAACCATTTTTCCCAACCTTTTGGTAAATCAAAATCACCTTTTTCAATTAAAGCTTGAATTAATTTATATACAAGTCCTGTTCCGCAAAGCATATCATCAGGATAATTATCATCCTCTTGTTTAGAATTTAAAATAGCAAAGGCTGGAGGTAATTTCCCATTTATCAAATGATGATCGGTAATAATCACATCTATATTATTTTCCATCGCTAATTGCACAGACTCTACATCAGTAATTCCACAATCAATCGTAATCAAAAGATTAACTCCATCTTCTTTAAAACTTTCTATCGCACTCTTATGCAATCCATACCCTTCATTCAAACGATTAGGAATATAATTTTTATAATTTAAAAAAGCAATTTTCTTAAAAAAATCACTTAAAATCACTGCCCCAGGAATACCATCAGCATCATAATCGCTATAAATTATTATTTTTTGATCATCTTTTATAGCTTTTAATATTCTTTCAACAGCTAAATCCATTCCTTTCACTAAAAAAGGGTCATATATACCTTTATCATAATCTGGATTTAGAAAAATATCTGCTTCTTTTTTTGTTTTTATTCCTCTATAAAAAAGAAGTTGTCCTAATAATTCAGGATATTCTTTAAATTCTTCTTTTATTTTTTCTGGCAAATCTTCACCCAAAATTATCTTTTCCATTTCATTATTTTAACACATATGAAGTATATAATTTATTGACATTTTTCGTTTGACTATCGTCCAGCACTGTAATACAATATATTACATATTAAATAATATTATTAAAGAATATGAGAACAATTCTAAATATATCAATGCCTAATTCTATGGCAAAAAAAATAGAGCAAGAAACTAAAAAAGGTGACTTTGCTAGTAAAAGTGAATTTATTCGCTCTCTTTTTCGTGCTTGGGAAGAAGAAACTCTTTATCAAGAATTAAAACAAAGCCGAAAAGAAATAAGAGAAGGTAAAGGAATAAAGCTGAAAAGTTTAAAAGATTTAAGATAACATGGAAATAATCTATTCACCTACTTTTTTAAAAAAATATAAAAAACTTCCTTATAAAATTAAGGAATTGGCTGAGAATAAAGAAGTGGTTTTCAGAAAAAACCCTTTTAATCCGACCCTCAAAACTCATAAACTTCACGGAAAATTTAAAGATTTATATTCTTTCTCAATTAATCATCAATATAGAATAATTTTTGAAATAGAAAAAGAACAAGTTTTTATTTTTTTATTAATCGGTAAACATAATATATATAAATAATATGCAAGAAGAAAAATGCCTATTTTGCAAAATCGTGGCGGGAGAAATCCCAAATTATAAAGTATATGAAGACGAAAACTTTTTGGCTTTTTTGAGTATTGCTCCTTTAAATCCAGGACATACTTTAATTATCCCTAAAAAACATTATAGATGGGTATGGGATATGGAAGATGTAGGTGAATATTTTAATGTTGTAAATAAAATTGCAAAAGCACAAAAAAAAGCTTTTAATACAGAAATGATTGCTTCTGCTATTATTGGGGAAGAAATACCTCACGCACATATTTGGTTAGTACCTAGACACGAAAACGATGGACATAAAGGAGCTTTAATTTTTGATAATATTAAAAAATTAAATGAAGAAGAAATGAAAGAAGCACAAGAAAGAATTATAAAAGAACTAAAAAATTAAAAATCATATGAAAAAAATAACAATTTCAGGAAGTGCTTCTTTAAGAAAAGAAGCAGAAGATTGGTTTAATTATTTTAAGAAAAATAATTTTGAAATTCTAGACTGGGCAAGACCGATAAAAAAAGAAGATTTTGAAAAAGAATATCCATCAATTTATAAAAACTTTTATAAAAATCTAGAAAAAACAGATATTCATTTCATAGCTAACGAGGATAAAAAAAATAAAATCGGGTATATTGGAGTAGGGGTATTTACTGAATTAGCTTTTTCTATTGGAAGAAATTTTTCTAGAAAAAATAAAATTAAAATTATTCTATTAAAAGAACCTTCTAAAGACAATATTTTCTATGAAGATATTATGTTCTGGATAAAAAATGGATGGTTAGAAATTTCTGATAAAATTTAATCTTTTTGAGCTTCAATCCCAACCAATGTCCCATTGGCTACAAATTCCAACATTGCTCCTCCACCAGTAGAAAGAAAATCAAAGCTATCATTTAAAGCTAATTTGGAAATAGTAAAAACTGTATCTCCTCCCCCAACAACAGATTCTATATCACTTTTTGCTATAATTCGAATAAGTTCAAAAGTAGAATCAGTAAAACCCTTTTTATAATCTCCCAAAGGACCATTCCATAAAACAAATTTTGATTTATTTATTATCTCTTTCAACAGAGAAATTGTTTCTTGACCAGAATCTAAAATTTCATCATCTTTTAAAACTTCATCAGGTTTTCTAGTAAATATTCCTTTAGGATTTTGTACTATGACATCAACTGGTAAAATAATTTTCGGATTGTTCATCAAATTTTCTAAATCAAAATTTTCTTCAGAAAAAAAAGACCGACCTATTTCAAAACCTTTTAATTTAAAAAAATTATTAGCCAATGATCCTCCCACAAAAATAAAATCAACTATATCTAAAAAGTTTTTTATTAAAGGTAATTTGGTTTTTAATTTATTACCTCCCAAAATTAATATCCTCGGATGTCCTGAATAAAGTATTTGTTTTAATTCTTCTACCTCTTTAATAAATAGTGGTCCGAAATAGCTTTCCATCATTTTTGGTAAAGATACAATAGAACTATGTGATCTATGTGATACCGAGAAACCCTCATTAACATATATATCACCTAATAACGAGATCTTTTTTGAAAAATCGGGGTCATTATTTATCTCTCCATCGTATTTTCTTAAATTTTCACACAAAAAAATATCACCATCTTTCATTTTTGCTATTTTTTTTGGGACTTCATCACTTAAAACATCTTCAATAAATTCAAAAGGAAAAAATTGTTTTAAATATTCTCCTACTAATAATAAAGAATCTGTTTTCTTTCTTCTAATATGCCCTAAAATAATAATGCGAGCTCCTTCATTTCTTAAAAACTCTATTGTTGGTAAAACTTTTTTAATTTTAAAATCATCAGCAACAACACCATTTTCAATAGGCACATTTAAACTCAATCTCAATAAAATTTTCTTAGATTTTAGTTTTCCTTTTTGATCAATTATATTTCTCACTTTTATTAAAAATCAGCTATCCGATAGCCACTGGCTATCGGATAGCTGGTTTACTAATTTTTATCAACTACATCTAAAATCTTATTAAATTTCCTAGAATCCAAAGAATCTCTACCTACTAAAAAGCCATCAACTCCTCCATTTTGGATTAAATCTTCAACATTTTTGTGACTTACAGATCCACCGTATAAAATTTTAATTAAATTAAAATCTTTTTCACCAAATTTATCCATCAAAACCCTTTTAATAAAAATACTAATTTCTTGTAATTCTTTATCTGAAATCACTCTCCTAGAAGATTTACCTACGGCCCAAATTGGTTCGTAAACAATCAAAATATTCTTAATAAATTTTCTATTAATCCCCGATAATGCTGATAATATTTGATTTTCTAAGAACGAAAAATAAACCCCTTCTTCGTCTCTTTCTTTTTCACCTATACACAAAACCACCTTAAGTTTATTCTTAAAAGCTAATTTAATCTTTTGATTTATTTGTTTGTCATCTTCACCTATTAACCTTTTTTCAGAGTGACCAAGAATCACAAAGCTAGCTCCGACACTTTTTATCATTGAAGCTGAAATCATAGAAGTCCAAGCGCCCTTCTCTTGATTAAAACAATCTTGTGCTCCTAAAGAAATAATTTCCTTTTTATTTAATTGTTTTAAGTTATTTATATAAACAAAAGGAGAACAAATAACCACTTTAAGATTTTTAAATTTATTAACTCGTTTTTTGATACCTTTAAAAATCTCTTCAGCTTCAGACAAGCTATTGGGATTCATTTTCCAATTAGCAATGACAATTTTTTTAAATTTCATATATAAGTATTAAGTCTATATTAATGAGACCTTGCACAGCTTTAAAAATAAGTTCTTCTTCTAAAGAAAACATCCCTTCTTTCAATGCCTGTTTTTCAATATCCTCAGAATTTTTATTATTTAAAATCATTTCTTTGACTATTGGACTTATTTTAAGAACCTCGCTTATCATAATTTTTTTATTATTTTCTGAAGAATCTTTTTTATTTTTATCTGATTTATAAAATTTTACTTGTGACCAAGGAATCTTTTTCTCTAAAATATTTTCTTGAACCAAAGCATCCATTATTTTTTCTAAATCAATTTTTTTAGATTTAGATAATTTTGTGATTTCGGAAACGTTCAAATAATACTCATTACTATTTTCTTTATCTAATTTAGGAAACATTTTTTGCAAAAGAATAACTCCTAAACCAGATGTTATGGCTGCTGGACTTAATTCCACACTCAATAATTTCGAAATTATTTTAGCTCCTGAATTTTCTTTAGTTTCTAAAACAGCTAAAGTGAATTTATCTTCATAAGTACCATTAAATAACGACTTGATTGTTTTAAAATCTTCTATTTCATCAACACCAATAATATCTACATCCTGTTTTTCTAATTTTTTAACTCCATTAGCTATATTAAATGATATATCAGAATTAGTCACCATTTGATTTATACCTGACATCTGAAAACCAATTGAATTTTCTATGGTTGTAATATTTAAATTAGAATATTTTAATAAATCCAAAAAAGTATAAAAAGAAGTAGTTTTACCGGAACCTTCATCACCAGCAATCAAGATCATTTTGTTTCTTTTATTTAACTCTGTATATAAAACATCTAAAGCCTTTCCGTGAAAGCCTAAAGAATCTAAAGAAAAACCTGAGTCCCCATCTCTCAAAAGATTTAAAACTATTTTTTCTCCCCATAAAGTATGAATTATATGTACTTGGAAATCAACATTTCTACCATCAAAACCCATTTGAAAACAATGGTTTTTATTAAAACCAGCTATCCGATAGTCACTGGCTATCGGATAGCTGGTTTTATTCATACCCATTTGTACGGATAAACCTGCTAATGCTTTTATCTTTAAAGCTAAAATAAACATAGCGTTTTTTGGTAAAAACATAGCTGGATATAAAACTCCTCCAATCCTATATCTAATCAAAACATTATCTCTTTGTGGTTCAATATGAATATTAGAAGCATTTTGAGAAAGAGCGTATTGTATAAATAAATCAAAAACAAAATTTATTCTCTTATCTCTAGCTAATTCTAATAATTTCTCGTTTGAGAAATCCTTTATAGAATCTTCTGAAATAGTCTGAAAAGATAAAAATTCTTTCTGAATTACAGATCCATAATCTTTTTTTAATAATTCTTGATAACGCAAAAGATTATTATTAATAGAAGCTTCATTGGTTAAATAAGGAATTATTCTTAAAGATATATTTTTCTTTAAAAAATCTATTTCATCTAAAACAGATATATCTAAAACAGCTATTTTTAATGTTTTAGCATCTCTATCAAAGGCAATTATATTGTATTTCCGAGCAATTGGTTCTGGAATAATAGATAAAATCTTTTCATCAATCTTTTGATTCTTCAAATCAACAAAATCTATACCTGTTATTTTCATTTGAATATCTCTTAATTCATCTTTATTTAGTTTTCCTTTTCTTATTAAAATATCACAGAGATTATTATTCTCTCTTATTTCTTGTCGTGCCAAATCAAAATCTTCTTGCTTAATCAAGCCTAATTCTAAAAGCAAATCTTCTACTTTTTTATTATCTAAAAGCATTTCAATTACCATTATACAATAAAAGATTTTTCATTCCAAAATATAATGTGTAAAAACAAAAGATAATTTACCAGCTATCCGATAGCTGGTAAATATAACTAAAAATATTTCAATATAATAATCAAAAACAAAAGCACCAATGAGGTGCTTTTGTTTTATTTAATTTCATTTTTCAAACAAGTATTTTATCTTTTGTGAATAACAATTGATTATTCATAACATCTAATTATCTGGTGGATCATCTAATACACACCTGTTAGATTTACAGTCAGAACCAAAACCACAAAAACCACAATGAACTAAACAACTTATTCCTGTATTTACAGTATGATAGCTAATTGTAGGAGGGAGTAGCTTCTCCCCAGTATTTAGATTCGTACAAGTCGTTGTTCTTTTGTATTGTTGAAAATAAGTACTTTCAACATAACCACAATCCAAACCAGAACAAGGACCTTCTGGACAATAGCTAGCTCCGTATACTTCATCAACATAAGGACAACTCAATTTACCCTCACATATGAATTTTCCATTACCATCAGTATAGACAGATGCACAATTCTTTAAATTACTTATTGTTAAATCTCCACCAGCAGATATCTTCCCAGCCAATCCTTGATTTCCATTTCCAAATACAACCCCACCCGTTCCTTTAAACCAATTCAAAAATATAGGATAAATCCCGGTGTCATCTGAATCTATATGAAAATTACCATTAAGGGTTCTCATTGCAGAATATTTTCCTGCAAGTGAATCATATAGATAAAGATCCCCTCGAGTTCCATCGGCATTTCCCAAAGTTAAATCTCCAGCATTCCCTCTTGGACTATCCGTCCCAATTCCGACACGACCATCTTGAGTAATTGTCATTTTAGAATCTTCACTACCGTTTACAAAATTAAGTTTATTTCCAATGTTCTGGATTGCGTAATTTCCTGCATTTGGTCTACAATTAATTTCTCGAGTAGCAAGTCCTGCAGGAGATCCTCCAACTATTACATTTCCACGATCATAACAAAATGTATCATTATCTCCACCATTAACTGTATTATATCCTGTACATATAATTGCATTAACATTATCTTCACCTTCACAAGTATCTCCTTGCTCTGAATCAAAATCCCAAGCACCTATTACGCTGTCACCTACCCCACTCGGCCTAAAATTAGCTTTGGCACTATTATTCAAATTTAGAACACCTACAGATTCTCCTTGTGTACTTACTGTCAAATAATTTATATCTGCATTTTGAGTATTAACATCCCCAGACCTAATAGAACCTAATACATCTAATGTTGAAGCAGGATCAGCTACTCCAATTCCCACCTTACCATCTGCATCAATTACAAATGGTGTTGGATCTTCTTCCCCTACCAATTCATCTTTAATCAAAAGGATATCCCTATCTCCTGTATTTGTAAGTGTAAGAAGGGTTGCATAAAGATTATTGAATACCGAATGTCCTGTTGAAGAAAGATCTAAAAATTCTTCGTCAAAAGGCTCTGTATCATTATTTATTACCAATTTAGCTTTAGTTGGGTTATCTGTTCCTATTCCTACATTTCCACCTTCATAAACAACATCCCTAGACGCTATTCCCTCACCCCATTTACTTGCCATACAATTAGTTCCATCTTCAAGACAAATATTTTCACCACCAGATGTAATGGCTCCTTCAACAACTATATTTCCTTCTTGATCAATTATCATTTTTGAATCTCCGTCACCATTTACAAAATTAAGGTTATTGTCTATGTTTTGAATTGCATAAATTCCTGCAGTTGGTCTACAAGTAATTTCTCTCCAAGCAGATCCAGCAGACTCACCACTCACTTCTACTAAAGCAACATCAACACAATTATTAACTGTATTATAATCTGTACAAATAATTTTATTAGTATTATTACCATCACATGTATCAGTTGTATGTGTTGAATCAAATTTCCATTCAGTCCACTCACTAATACCTATATCACTCGGTCTAAAATTAGCTTTGGCACTATTATTCAAATTTAGAACACCTACATCATCACTTTGAGTACTCACAGTTAAGTAATTTACATCTATATCTTGAGTTTTTATATTTCCAGACCTAACACTTCCCAATACATCTAATGTTGAAGCAGGTCTGTTTGTTCCTATTCCTACATTTCCTTCTGCATCAATTACAAATGGAGTTGTATCTGTATATGTTCCATCATCATGAATTTCTAAAGTATTATTAGCACTACTGTTTGTAAGTCTTAATAAACTAGCATAAAGATTAGCAAATATGGAATTTCCTGTATTGGCCAAAATATCCCCATCAACTTCTAAAGGTTTAGTTGGATTAACTACTCCAATTCCAACATTTCCATCATAAACAATACCTTCTGTCGCTCCATCACTCCATTTACCTGGTGCAGCAATTGCACAATTAGTTCCATCTTCTAGACAAACATTTTGACCACCAGATATGATACCTCCACTAGCATTGATATCACCCATAACATCCAAAGCTACTGTTGGATTATTTGTCCCAATTCCAAGCCTTCCGTCTTCAGTTATTCTCATTAATTCTGTAGGTGCAGTTATACTATCTTTACCAAATATAATAGCTGAATCAGTATCATTACTCGAATAATCCATAGTAATCTGTACATTATCTTCACCACTTAAGCGAAGAGGTCCAGATCCATCATATACATCACTACCTTTTACATCTAAATCTCCACTAATAGAAAGTGTTCCGTCTTTATTAAATTGTAGAACTCTATCCCAAGTTATAGAATCTCCTACATTCAAAGAATTACTAGGTAAATTAACTTGCCACAACCCACTTGATTGACTCCATTCCATATGAGAAGGATATCCTGCTTCAGTGACAACTTCACTAGGAGAATGTCCTACTCTAATATTAAAGTTTCCTTTTCCATCATTATATGTAATAGCATGTTTATCATTTTCAAGGAATATTGAATCATCTTTATTAAGATGAAGTGAACCACCGCTAACTTTAACATCTCCCACAACATCCAAAGCTACGGTTGGATTAGCTACTCCTATACCTACATTATCAGCATAAACAATACCTTCTGTCGTTCCATCGCTCCATTTACCTGTATCACTGTCAGCTGGACAATTAGTTCCATCTTCAAGACAAACATTTTCACCACCAGATGTAATAGTTCCGTTAATTATTACATTACCTTCTTGATCTATAGTAAATTTTTCGTTACTTAAATTATTTAAAAATTGCAAAACACCATCATCTGTTCTCAACGAATATGTTTCTGTACCAGCCACACATGTCACATTTGTATGTTGATATTCAACACCTTCCACCAACTTGGTATCTACACATAATTTACCTCCTTCTCCACCAGCACATATATAGGAATCACTTATATTTCCATTACATGTATCTGTAGCCGATCCCGATATCCAACCATCATTTTCAGTACTAGTATTCGTACTCCAAGATTGTAAAGAGATTTCATTACCAGGTGAATAAGTAGTAGATTCAGGTCTTAAAACAGTAAGACTTCCTAATACAGAAAGTGTTGAAGCTGGATTATTTGTCCCAATTCCAAGCCTTCCGTCTTCAGTTATTCTCATTAATTCTGTAGGTGCAGTTATACTATCTTTACCAAATATAATAGCTGAATCAGTATCATTACTCAAATAATCCATAGTAATCTGTACATTATCTTCACCACTTAAGCGAAGAGGTCCAGATCCATCATATACATCACTACCAGCTACATATAAATCTCCTCTAATTGTAGCACTGGCTCCACCTCCTCTTAGGAAATAACTTCCTGAAACATTAGAATCCGAAAAATATGAATATCCATTTTTTTGAGTAATGCTAAGATAATTACTCTCATCTTTATCTCTTAATACAATTCCATGATTATCTGAATTAGATCTCATTTCAAGATAACCATTTAAGTGAATCCAATCATCAGAAGTTCCTGCTTGAATGTCATCGTCATCAATATATCCACCTACCCCTATTTGTAAGTCTCCACCAGATGTGATATTTCCACTAGCTTGAATATTACCAACAACATCTAATTCTTCGGTTGGATCAATCACTCCAATTCCAACATTACCATCTGTATAATAAATTTCTCCAATTGTTGTTCCATCACTCCACTTACCCACTTCATCAGCAGCTGGAATATCTCCAATACATTTACCATCACTATCACAAATAGTTCCACTGGCTTGAATGTCTCCTACAACATCTAATTTTTTAATTGGATTAGTTTTTCCTATTCCTACATTTCCTTCTGCATCAATTACAAATGGAGTTGTGTCACCAATTTCATCTTTAATCACAAGAGTTTCATAAATACTATCATTTGTAAGTCTAAAGAGGTTGGCATAAAGATTAGCAAATACGGAATTTCCTGTATTGGCCAAAATATCTCCTACAACTTCTAATTCTTCACTTGGATTAGCTGTTCCTATTCCAATATTTCCAGCATTATAATAAATATCAGAAGCATTTTCATTCCAAATAGAAGACCCTGCTATATAATCTCCAATACATCCATCGCCACTACAAATATCTCCGCTAGATTTAATATCTCCTATAACATCTAATTTTACAGTTGGGTCGTCTGTTCCTATTCCTATATCTCCAACTTCAATTCCGGTAGTATAATAAATATCTCCAGTTCCTATTCCGTCTCCCCATTTACCTGGTGTAGCAATTGCACAATTAGTTCCATCTTCTAGACAAACATTTTCACCACCAGATGTGATATTTCCACTAGCTTGAATATTACCAACAACATCCAAAGATACTAATGGGTCATCTGTTCCTATTCCTACATTTCCAGTAGTATAATAAGTGTCAGAGTCATTCTTTGTCCAAATAGGAGCTATTGCTTCAGGCCATGCAGTTAAAGATTCTTCACTTCCTAATTTAAGAGAAGATATTTCTATGGTATTTAAAACAGAATTCTGATTTGGATCTATATAATAATTATTCGGATCATCCTGATCAAAAAACTTGGGAGTATATATATCAAGTAGTGAATATACACGAGCAAATACTGAATTCCCAAACGGATCAATATTATAATCACTATTATCAGAATCAGTCCATTTCGGAAAAGTCAAATTACCTAAGGTTAAATCTCCTGTTTTTATCTGATTTGTACTACTCACATTTAAAGGTGCATCTGTATTACCACCAGTAGGTCCTTCTGTCGGGCCTGTCCATGCTAGTGCTATATTAGACACAAACGACATCGTTAAAAATAACGAAATCATTCCCACGATGCGACAAATATTATTGTTTTTTGAAATTTCCATAACTTTATAATGATCAGGATCGAATGAAATTAAATATTTTTATTTTCACATCGTCCAAATAATAATTATTGATAATAAATTTAATTTTTCAACCTACCTGCTTATAGGTAGATAATTTTGTTAAAATTCTAGTGGTGGGATATTTGAAGGAGCAGGAATAAAATCAGCTACATCTTTACCTTGTTCTTCTGCTATTTCTTCTAAGGTAGGAATATCACTTGGTTCAGGTAAAAACTCCGAAATATCTTTACCTTGTTCTTCTGCTATTTCTTCTAAAGTAGGTACATCACTTGGCTCAGGAATATTAGCTGAATCAATTTTCTCTTTCGTATCAGTACCAAAATAATTAGTCCATAAATAAAAACCACCCACGATTAATAAAATTAAAATAACAACTGCTACAATATATTTATTAAAATCTTTGTCTTCAACATTTTGTTCAAAATTTTCCATAATTTCAAGTGAGGACTAGTAAAAATGATTATGGTAATATTTATTTTTACTATGTCCGAGCGATGGAATTATATGCTTGCTTCATATAATTCTTTAAATCTCTTCAAAAATTGGAACTATACTTTCTGCACCCACTTTAACCTCTAAAGGAGCTAAGGCATCTTGCCCACCTCCTATCTCTATAGTCTGTGTCCCTGTAATTTCGTCACTAGCCAAAAAGATTTTGAAATTAAAGGCTTTTGGTACAGATACATTTTCAATTTCAAATGAACTAGAACAAGGACCATCTAAATCCAAATTTTCTGGATAATAAATAGCACAAGATCCATTTGGTAATTTATTTATATCTTGAACTCTAGCTTTAACTGTCACATCACCTGAAAAACTATTATACGGTATTACATTAATCCTAGTTGCGGAGGTAGTTGCTGCTGCCACAACAAATTTTACGGTAAGATTTTCACTAAAACCATCAACAAATGCTAATCTGACATAAGGGTCTTCAGGCTGAGTTGTAGGTTCTATTACAGGTGTGTATGAATTTCCACCGTAACTTCCTTCACAACCTAAAGTATATTCTGCTGGTGTTGTTGTTATTGTATAACCCTGAGTGGTACCACTAGAACAATCTCCAATATTATCACAAATCTCCCTACTTAATTCTCCTACTTCATTAAGTGTACAAACATCCATATTTGTTGTTGTCCATAAAATCCTCGGTGTACTTCCGTTTGGAGCAGAATTAACAACAAAACTATTAATTGCTGGTATTTCAGTAGGATCCTCTTCTAATACCACCTCATCACCACCCGAAGCAAAAGGATGATCAAGACGAACCCAGCCAATCACATCAGAACCCCAAGCATCTCCTTTCAATACTCCATCATCAACATACCATCCGTAAGGTACATTATTAATACCATCACTAAGGGTGTTTAAACTTATCCAACCATCCCAACCATTACCATCAGCACTTAAAGCTTTTGCCCAACCTAATATATTATTCCCATCTCTCCAAGCCCTACAATCTATTCCAGGACAACCACTCAAATCACTTGATTCAAAACTAATCCAACCAATATTATCACTCCATGCATAACCTGAAAATAAACCATAATTATCAATATTTACACCATAATCTATATTTCCTGAATCATCACCATTATTAGAATTAAAACTAATCCAACCAATATTATCACTCCATGCATAACCTGATAAATTTTGATCATCACCAGCTTCCGCTAAAGGTATAATATTTTTATTATCAAAAATAGAAACAACAAATATAGACAATAATATTATTGTGGAAACACTTACTAAAATTATATTAGGAATGTTCTTTTTTAATTTCTTTAGCATAAAATTTGAATAACAAAAAAATACCTTCCTTGTCTAAAACAAAGCTAACCTTTCAAATTATATTATATACTGCTATAACCAAAGTCACCAAATTATTTATATGAAAACTGTGGATAAAATAAGTATTAAGTAGTAAGTATTAGGTATCAAGCGAGGAAAATCGCAAAGCGATTTTCCCCTTCTTAATTCCTAAATCTTAAATCATCAAGATTTTTTTGGTTGCTTCCAAAACATCTTTATGATATTATTAATTATAATAAAAGATAGAAAGAAGGCACAAGGTTCGCTAAAAAGCGAATTTTTTTATTAAATAAATCAGAAAGTAGAGGGTGGAAGGTAGTAAAAATTTGCTTCGCAAATTTTATACTTAATACTTGATACTTACTACTTAATACTTAATTATTATGTTTGATTTAAAAGTAATACATTCAGTTTTAGACCAACTTGAAGAAGAAAAAGCTATTCCAAAAGCCAAAGTAATAGAAGCTATTGAAATGTCATTAGCTAGTGCTTATAAAAAGGAATATGGAAAAAGAGGACAAATTATCCGCAGTAGTTTTGATATTGATTCAGGAAAAACAGAATTTTTTCAAATTAAAATAGTAGTAGATGAATCTATGGTAAAAATACCAAAGGAAGATGAAGAAGTGGAAAAACAAGAAACTGAATACAATAAAAAATCGTCAGAAATACCTGAACAAGACGGGGATGAAAGAATTAATTTTAACCCAGAACACCATATCTTAATTGAAGACGCCAAAAAAATTAAAAAAGGTGTTCAATTAGATGAAGAAATGATTTTTCCACTAGAAAGTAAAGATGATTTCGGTAGAATAGCTACCCAAACAGCTAAACAAACAATTATTCAAAAAATTAGAGAAGCAGAAAAATCATCTATTTCTAAAGAATTTGACACTAAACAAAATGAAATTGTTAATGGAACCGTTCAGAGAATAGAAAAAGGTAATATCTTTGTAGATTTACAAAGAGCTACTGGAATACTTCCTTATTCTGAACAAATTTCATCCGAAAGATTCAAACAAGGAGAAAGAATTCGCGCTTATCTTTATTCTGTGGAAGAAACTCCTAAAGGTGTATTTTTAAGACTTTCAAGAGCACATCCTCAATTTCTTCAAAAATTATTTGAAATAGAAGTACCAGAAATAGCTAATAATATAGTTGAAATCAAGGTCATTGCTCGTGAAGCAGGGTCTCGTTCAAAAGTAGCCGTTTTCTCAAATGACGAAAATATAGATCCTATTGGATCATTGGTTGGACAAAGAGGAGTTAGAGTATCAACAGTAATGAGTGAATTAGGTGGAGAAAAAATTGATATCATAGAATGGTCAGAAGATCCTAAAAAATTCATTACCGAGGCTTTATCTCCTGCTAAAATACTAGATATTGAATTAAATGAGGAGGAAAAAAAGGCAATTGTAAAGGTATCGGAAGATCAACAATCATTAGCTATTGGAAAAGGAGGGCAAAATGTTAGATTAGCAGCCAGATTAACTGGTTGGAAAATTGATATTCAGAGTATGGAAGGAGAATCTTTATCTTCTGATAAAGATTAATTAAGAGCAAAAACTTTTAAGTATTTGACAAAAACACTTAAACACACTTTATACACAATTTTCATTTATCTTTTTCCTTTTATTATATATACTCTAGTTAAAGTATATTATTAAAATTAGTTATTTAATTTTGAATTACGAAACAGAATTCGCAGTAGGGTTCTGTTTCATAATTCAAAATATTTAGGAAAGGTCAACCTAAATTCTAATAAAAATTATGGATGAAGAACAAACAAATCAAATGGGAGAACAATCTTCTCCTGAAATGCCTCAAGAAACAGAGAAACGAGGATCTTCAGGATCAATGATAGGTTCTATAATAGTTATAATTGTAGTTATTATTGGTGGTTTATATTTTTGGGGTTCAAAAAATGTAGCAGATGATGACGCAATAATTCCTAATGAAAATATGGAAGAAGAAATTCCTCCAGTAGATGAATTTATCGTAGATGATGGAATCATAGAAGAAATTCCTCCAGTAGATGAATTTATCGTAGATGATGAAAGTATGGAAGAAGAAATTCCTCCAGTAGGATACTAAAGTATTTATTTTTAGCAAATAAAATGCTATGATGGTAAAAATCACCTTTATATAAGGTGATTTTTATTTATAATTTCAAAAAATATGCAAAAAGAAGACATAAAAATAAAAGAATTAGGAGAATCAACAATAGAAATCGAATTATCTATTTCTATTGAAAAATTAAATAAATACCGAGAAAAAGCCATAAAAGATATGGGTTCTGAAATTTCTATTGCTGGTTTTAGAAAAGGTCATATCCCAGAAGATGTTTTAGTTAAAAAAATAGGTGAATTACCTATTTTAAACGAAACGGCTGAAATGGCTTTATCTGATATGTATCCAAAGATAATAATGGAAAACTCCATACAAGCTATTGGACAACCTCACATAACTATTACAAAAATGGTTATTAATACCCCTGTTGAAGTTAAAATTAAAATAGCTATTATGCCTAAATTCACTTTACCTGACTATAAAGAAATTGCCAAAAAAGTTAATAACGAAAAACAAGAAAAGATTGAAGTGACAGAAAAAGAAATTGAAGATACGATTACTCAAATTAGAAAAATGAATACCACCCCAGATGGAAATCAGAATGTAGATGTTCCTTCTACTAAGACAGACGAAACCCAAAAGATTGAATTAGCAGAACTAAATGACGAAATGGTTAAAAAATTAGGAGATTTTAAAGATGTAGCTGATTTTAAAATTAAATTAAAAGAAAATATAAAAAAAGAAAAAGAACACAAAGCAGAAGAAGTTAAAAAAATTAAAATAATTGACACTATTCTAGAAAAAATAAAAATCGATTTACCTGAAATTATGGTCAATAGTGAAATTGAAAGAATGTTGGCTCAAACAAAACAAGATATCACTAAAATGGGACTGCAATTCGATAAATATTTAGAACATATCAAAAAAACAGAAGAAGAATTACGAAAAGAATTAAAACC
>DAOWHH010000011.1 GCA_030641525.1 bacterium | reverse complement strand
TAGCTTTCCCTTACCTTCAACTAAATTCTTCTTCCACAGATACAAAGTAGACCTTTTAATCTCATAAGCATCTAAAGTAGCTGAAAGACCATGTTTTTGCCAGAATGTTAAGATTTTTGCCTTTCTTAATGCTTCGGCGTTTATCATATACCGAAATCTTAACACATCATTTTCTAAGGTTCTCCACCCTTTTATCCCTTTGGATATATTAAATGTTCTCATTGGATTTTTCGCCAGAAAAGTCCAATATGTATGTGAACTTGTTCATAGTTTTTGACAAAAAATAAACAAAATTACCTAAAATCACTCCTAATTTTGGGTGATTTTGTTGTTTTTAAATACTGTTCGGAGGTTAAGCCTCTGAATATCCTCCGAAAATTTATAGATTATAAAGGAAAAATCGCTTTGCGATTTTTCCTACTTACTACTTACTACTTATTACTTTATACTTGATACTTATCAATGTGCTAAAGTTATAGCCATGATTTTCTTAGGTAAACGGCTTTTTTTAAGGGTGGAAACGACTTCTTGAATGGTGGCTCCCGAGGTTAGTACATCATCGAGCAAGATAATATTTCTATTTTTTATTCTCTTAGGCATTATTACCTTGAAACATCCTTTTAGATTATCTTTTCTGTCTTTTTTGTTACGAATACGAGATTGAGGAAGGGTTTCCCTGGTCTTTTTGAGGATATTTTTTTGGTATTCAAAGGAGTTATTATTATCTAATTTGGCTAATTCTTGAGCGATTAGATTTACTTGATTATAACCTCTTTCTCTTTGTTTTTTGCGTGTCATAGGGATGGTTATTAAAATAGGTTTATCAAAATTGATTGATAATTTTAAATCTCCTAATTCTTCAACAAGGACGTCGTAAATTATTTGTGCAAAAAGTTTTGCTATTTTTTGGTTATTTTTGAATTTTAAAGACCAAATTGCTTCTTTTACTAATTTATTTTTGTAATTTAATATAGATATTGTATCTTTAATAGGAGGAATTTCAGCTTTTTCGGTTAAAGATAGGAATTCTGCAAGGTCTATATTTTTTAGATATTTTTGTCCTTTGTTTAAGGGAATAAATACATCTAATATAAATTCGTGTATTTTTGAAAAATATTTGTCAATTTGCATTATATATATGCTATAATAAATTTGAAATGTTTGAAACTTTTTTTAAAAAAATAGGAATAAAAAAACTAAGTTTTTCAAAGAAGAAAAGTAATAGTTTTTTAGGTGTGGATATGGGTAGTTCTGCAATAAAGGTTGTACAGCTCAAGAAGGAAAAAGGTGTTGCTGTATTGGAAACTTATGGAGAAATGGCATTAGGTCCAATGGCTGGTGTTGAGATTGGTCAGGCTACAAATTTAAGTGATAAGCAAATTAGTACTGCTTTAATTAATTTGGTTAATGAATCTAAAGTTAATGTTGATCAATGTGGTGTTTCTATTCCTGTACGTTCTAGTTTGGTTTTTGATATGGAAGTTCCTAAGGTTATTCCAGAGCAATTGAAAAAAATTATACCCATTGAGGCCAGACGATATATACCAGTTCCTATTTCAGAGGTTGTTCTTGATTGGAGAATTATTCCTAAACAAGAATTTTCTAATAATGAAAATGACATAAAAGATACTCGTCCTGCAGCTAAGTCATTAAATACTAAAACTAAAAAACCAGATTCATTGGATAAGTTAAAAATCTTTGTAGTAGCTATTCACAAAAACGCTATGGAAAAATACCAAAGAATTATTAAGAATGCTAAATTAGATCTTAATTTTTTGGAGATAGAAATTTTTAGTACTATTCGTTCAGTTGTAAATCAAAATATTGGGACTGTGGTGATTTTAGATATAGGATCTAGTGTGACGAAGGCTTATATTGTGGAGTATGGTGTGGTAAAAGATTCCCATGTTATTAATAAAGGCTCTCAAGATATTTCTTTGGCGATTTCTCGTGCTATGGGAATTACTATTGAAGAGGCTGAAAAAAAGAAAAGAGAAATTGGTTTAAATGGGGACGGTGATAGCATTAAAGTATCGGATATTGTTTCTGCTAATTTAAAGTATATATTTATTGAGGTGAACAAGATCATGAGGAATTATCAAGTTAAATATAATAAAAATATTGGAGAATTGATTTTCACAGGAGGAGGGGCTGTAATTAAGGGGTTACCTGCTTTTGCTTCATCAAGTTTAGAGATAAATTCTAAAGTAGCAGATCCTTTTAATAAAATTAAAAATCCAGCTTTTCTGGATGATGTTCTAAAGGAAATTGGGCCTGAATTTGCGGTAGCGGTAGGGTTGGCGCTTAGAGGATTAGAGGATTAAGATTCACCTAAGCCTAATCCTCCTGAGGCGGACAGGTTCACCTAATAAAAGGTCAAAAGTATGAATTAAAATTATTTTACTTTTTGAATTAAGCATTCTATTAAACCTTAGAAATTAGGTGAATTAGGTGAATTTTTAAAATGGTGAATTAGATATTTAAATATCTTTATTATAAAATCAACGAAGTTAAAAATAGATGTGATATAAATATCTCCTATCCACAGTTTTAATACATACTGACTATTTTTTTTAATGTATAATAATAATAGTGGAAACTTCTTTTATACCCAAAAAAAATTATGCTCCTAAAAAACAAAAAAAGAATTTTGTAGGTTTTTTTATGCTTGTTTCAATAGTTATTTTTATTGTAGCAGTAGCATTAGCTGGGGCAGTTTTTTTCTACAATGAATATTTGGTGAGTGAAATTGAGAATAGATCGATTATTTTAGATAAAGAAAAAGGAGGCTTAGATCTTGCTCTTATTCAAGAATTATCTAGATTTGATAGTCGTACTAAATCGGCAAAACAGATTTTAGACAAACATGTTTCCTTAATATCGTTATTTGATTTTTTGGAAGAAAATACCTTAAAGGGAGTTATGTTTGATAGTTTTGATTTTGATGTTAAGAAAAATGACCTTATTCTAGAGTTAAAAGGAGTGGCTGATAGTTATGCGACTATTGCCTTGCAATCTGATATTTTTGGAAAAAACAAAAATATAATTGATCCAATTTTTTCTGATTTAGGAGTTAATTTTAGTGGAGAAATTACCTTTTCAGTGTCTTCAAAAATAGAACCTCGTTTAATTTCCTATAAAGAAAATCTATAATAAAAAACTATGTTTAAATTTGTATTACCATTATTTCTAATAATATTATCTGGAGGTCTATTTTTTTCTTATATTGATCCTGTTTATCAGTCAGTCAGTGATTTAAAAGATGAGAATTCTCAATATGATGAGGCTTTGAATAAATCTAAAGAATTAAGGTCTGTAAGGGATTCTCTTTTATCTAAATATAATACTTTTTTAGCAAAAGATTTAGACAGATTGAAAAAGTTTTTGCCTGATAATGTGGATAATGTAAGATTAATTATGGAAATTGATTCTATGGCTTCAAAATATGGGGTTGTTATTAGAAAAGTAGATATTGATAAGAGTGCCTCTAATAGTGATATTTTAGGTCCGAATACTGAAGATTTTAATACTATTAATTTAGATTTTTCTATAGAAGCGTCTTATAGAGACTTTGTTAAATTTCTTACCGATTTAACCAATAATTTGAGAATTGTTGACATAAAAAGTCTTTCTTTTAGATCATCTTCATTTGGTTTATATAAATATAATTTAGGAGTTAAAACTTATTGGTTGAAATAAAATTTTATTTTATAAATATATGAAGCAAGCATATAATTCCATCGTTCGGACATAGTAAAAATAAATATTACATAATCATTTTTACTAGTCCTCACTCGAAATTAGATGAAGCAAGCATATAATTCCATCGTTCGGACATAGTAAAAATAAATATTACATAATCATTTTTACTAGTCCTCACTCGAAATTATGAGAAAAAATAAACAAAAGATAAATAGATTAGATAATAAACAAAATTATAAAAAAGATATTTTTATAACTTTCTTTTTGTGTGTAGCAATTTTCTTTACATATCAATATATAGCCAAAGCTCAAAACAGTTCTCAATTAATTTCAATCGAAAATATTAATGATGTTGGAAAAGTAGGTACGGAAACATTGGAAGTATTACTTAGATTACAGTCTTTATCTTTTGATGACAGTATATTTAGAGATAAAGCATTTATAGAATTAATTGATTATAGTATAGAACTTAAAGAAAAACCAACAGGTAGAAATAATCCATTTGCTCCTATTAATTTGAATGAAACATACATTCGTAATGAAGTTATTGAAGTTGCAGATTCTATATCAGATGAACCTGATGTTCCTATAATAGACGATTCCTTACCTGACGATACAAGCTCTGTTTTACCATTATCATTTTGATAAATAAGTTTTTATCAAAAACATTATTTTCAGAGTTATTTAACTCTAATTTTTTAATGAACATTATATGAATTTTTCAGATATTTTAGTAAAGAAGAATATTATTTCGCCTGAACAATTAAAAATAATTCAAAAGACTTTAGAAACTTCTAATGATCAGGATTTGGATAAGCTTTTATTAAAAGAAGGTGTACCTTTAGAAGAAATTATTAAAGCTAAAGAAGAATTTTTTAATTTACCTTCAAAGATTTTAAGTACAGAAAATTTTTCACCCAAGGTATTAAAATATGTACCTAGAAAATCGGCTACTCATTATGGTTTTGTTCCTATTGGTGTTGTTGATGGTTTTTTAGAGATAGGGATGGTGGATCCATCAAATATAGAAGCAAGAGATGCTATTCAATTTATTTCTTCAAAAAATAAATTACCTTTTAAACTCTTTATTATTTCAAAAGATAGTTTTAATTTTGCTTTAGAAGCTTATAAAGGTTTAAGAGGAGAAGTTTCTGAAGCTTTAACTGAATTAGAATTAACTGAAGAAGAATTAAAAATTAGTAAGGCAGTTTCTGAAGTGAGTAAAAAGGAACAGGAAGCAACAATTATAGAAAATGCTCCTGTGACTAAAATTGTAGCTACAATCTTTCGCTTTGCTTCAGAAGGAGATGCTTCTGATGTTCACATAGAACCTATGGAAGATAAAGTGAGAGTTCGTTTTAGAATTGATGGTGTTTTAGATACTCGTTTAGTTTTGCCTACTAAAGTTCATAATGCTGTGGTAGCTAGAATTAAAATTCTATCTCAAATGCGATTAGATGAAAAAAGAAAACCACAAGATGGTCGTTTTACAACAATAATTAATGAAAGAAAGGTTGATTTTAGAGTTTCAACATTTCCTACTTATAATGGAGAGAAGGTGGTTATGAGACTTTTGGAATCTGGTAAGGGTCTTACTAAACTTGAAGAAATAGGTTTAAGTGAAAAGAATTTAGAAGTTATTAGGAGAGGTATAAAAAAATTACATGGATTAGTTTTAATTTCTGGACCAACTGGTTCTGGTAAAACTACTACATTGTATTCTATTTTAGATGAGGTTGATAGATTAACTAAAAATGTTTTGAGTTTGGAGGATCCAGTAGAAAAAACTGTTAAAGGAGTAAGTCAATCACAAGTTCATCCTGAAATTGGTTATACATTTGCAACGGGATTAAGGACTATGTTGAGACAAGATCCAGATGTGATTATGGTGGGAGAGATAAGGGATAAAGAAACTGCTGGGTTAGCTATTCAGGCTGCTTTAACAGGACATTTAGTTCTTTCAACCATTCATACCAATAATGTGATTGGGATTATTCCAAGATTGATTGAGATGGGTGTTGATCCCTATTTGATTGCTCCTACTCTCACTTTAGGTATAGCCCAGAGATTGACCAGAAAATTAGCAGATGGTTCAGGAAAAGCTATTCCTGTAAAAGGTAGTATAAAAATGATGATTGATAAATCTTTTGAAACCTTACCAGAAGAATATAAAAAAGGGATTATTATACCTGAAAATGTTTACGAGGCTACTCCTACAGAAAGTAGTCCACAAGGTTTGAAGGGGAGGATTGGTGTTTTTGAGGTGTTTGAGATGGATCAAGATATTGAAGAAGTTATTTTGAGAAATCCTGATAGTATAGAAATTGAAAAAATAGTTAGGTCAAAAGGAATGTTAACAATGAAAGAGGATGGGATGATTAAAACTTTTAATAAAATAATTCCATTTCAGGAAGCGAACAAACTTTAAATTTTCCCCAATTAGATAAGTATCTTATTTGTTTGTTTCTAGTATAATAAATAGAAAGTAGTAAGAAAAACCGCAGGGCGATTTTTTCTCTTGATACTTAATACTTACTACCTAATACTTTATTTTTATGGACTACAAAGAATTACTAAAAAAATTAATAGAAGCGGTAATTAAGGAGAATGGTTCCGATTTACATTTATCTAATGGACGCTATCCTATAATAAGGGTTCATGGAGCTTTATTTTTCTTAGAAGCAATGCCAATTTTGTCTGCTGATGATATTTCAAATATGATCACAGAGATATTAACACCAGAAGATAAAAAATTATTTTTAGAAAAAAAAGAAATTGATTTTTCATACGACACACCAGAAGCAAGGTTTAGAGGTTCTTGTTTTTTTAGTCAAAGGGCAATGGGTGTTAGTCTTCGCTTAATACCTAAAAAAATAAAAACTTTAGCGGAATTGAATTTACCGCCATCTTTGGAGACTTTTACTCGAAAACAACAAGGTTTCTTTTTAGTTGTTGGTCCTATGGGACATGGTAAATCTACTACTCTATCATCTATGATAGAATTGATAAACGAAAATAGATCTGAACATATTATTACTATTGAAGATCCTATTGAATATGTTTTTCAAAAAGGAAAATCTGTTATTGATCAGAGAGAAATGAGAATTGATACCAAAAGCTTTCCAGCAGCTTTACGTTCTTCTTTTAGACAAGATGCTGATGTTTTAATGATTGGGGAGATGAGAGGTTTGGAAACCATAGCAACTTCTGTGACAGCTGCAGAGACAGGTCATTTAGTATTTTCTACTTTACATACAAATAATGCTGCTCAAACAATCGACAGAATTATTGATGTTTTCCCTCCACAACAACAAAATCAGATTCGTAACCAATTGGCAGGATCTTTATTAGGTATCTTTTCTCAAAGATTAGTTCCCAGAGTTTCTGGTGGGGTGATTCCAGCTTATGAATTATTAATAAATAATAATGCAACAGCTAACTTAATTCGCGAAGGAAGAACTTATGAAATTCAAAATGTAATTGAAACATCTTCTAGGGAAGGAATGGTTAGTTTAAATAAATCTCTAGAAGAATTGGTGAGATTAGGAGAAATAACCATAGATAATGCACGCAAATATTCTTCTTATTCAAAAGAACTGAATATATAAATTAAGGGATTAGCTTATAGCTAATTAGGTAATTAGAGAAAATTTGCGAAGCAAATTTTCTCCTAAAAGTTAAAAAGTTAGTAAGCTATAAGCTAATAAGCTAAATAAACATGTTATTTAAATATAAAGTAGTAGATCAAAAAGGGGTAGATCAGGAAGGACAAATTGAAGCTATTAATGAAGATGTGGCTATTTCGTCGTTGCAAGGGAGAGGTTATATAATTACATATATTAACCCAGTAAAGACAAAGAGTCTTTTTAATATAGAATTTACCTTCCTACAAAGGGTTTCTGGAAAAGATATTGTTATTTTATCTAAACAATTATCTACTTTATTTGGGGCTCAAGTTCCTGCTTTGAGAGTGTTTCGTTTATTGGGTAGAGAATCAGAAAGTCCAATACTAAGGAATGTTTTGAATGAAGTAGCAGATGATATTCAAGGTGGAAGTCAAATATCAATAGCTTTGTCCAAACATCCTAAAGTTTTCTCAGAGTTTTATGTAAATATGATTAAATCTGGGGAGGAAACAGGGAAATTAAATAAAACTTTTGAATTTCTATCAGAACATTTAGATAGAAATTTTGATTTGATGTCTAAAGTAAAAAATGCTTTGGTTTATCCTATATTCGTGGTGATTGTTTTTATTGTAGTTATGGTATTAATGCTTACGATGGTTATACCAAAAATTAGTATTGTTCTATTAGATGCAGGACAAGAATTACCAGCTATAACCAGAGCTGTTATCTCTATGAGTGAATTCTTTATTAATTATGGTGTATTTTTATTGATTGGTTTTGTTATCGCGGTATTTGTATTTATTCGTTTTAGTAGAACAGAATTTGGTAAAATGTCAGTGAATAGATTTATGCTAGCTGTACCTTATGTAGGAAGTTTATATAAAAAAACTTATTTAGCAAGAATAACTGGAAATATGCAAGCGATGTTATCTAGTGGGGTTTCTATTATTAAAACTATGGAAACAACAGCTACTGTTGTTGGATCGATCGTTTATCAAGAAATTTTGGAAGAATCCATAAAATCTATTAAAACAGGAGTGTCAGTCTCTGATTCTTTAACTGGTTATGACGAAATACCTAATATTATGGTTCAGATGATAAAAATTGGAGAAGAAACTGGAGAATTAAGTAATATTTTGGAGACACTTTCTCGTTTTTACGAAAGAGAGGTGACGGGAGCAGTAGATGTTTTGGTAGGAATGATAGAACCAGCCATGATTGTTTTCTTGGGAGTTGGAGTTGGAGGATTGATGGCAGCTATTTTGATGCCTATATATAATATATCTTCTGCAATCTAATCTTTTTTATCCACACAGAGCTTTTTTAAATGAATTTTTAAGAGTATACTATATGAAATAGCTTTTAAGGTAATATAGATTTAGGTTAATAAATAATAAAAAAAATTGTGAAAAGGAATATTTTAAAAAAATCAGGATTTTCTCTTATAGAACTTTTAATTGTTGTGGCTATAATGGGTATTTTATCAGCAGTGGTATTAACTTCATTAGGAACAGCAAGAGAAAAAGCAAGAGACGCAAGAAGATTGATAGATGTTAAGGATATGATTAAATTATTAGTTATAGAGTCAGATACAGGGAATGTTTTATTAAGTGGTTGTACAGGAATAAATGCTTTAACCACAACTTGTACAGGTCCAGGTGATATATCATTTATAGGAAGTGATTATAGTGATCCGTCAGAATCAGCGATTGCTTGTAGGGGTTCTTCTGAAAGTGCTTGTGCTTATTCTATTAGTAAAAAAACTGGAGGAGCAGGAGCAGGAACAGAAGATTATCAGGTTTGTTTTTACCTTGAGTATGGTTCGGCTGGTTTACCTGCAGGACCAAATTCAGCTATAGGTCCAGTAGGTAAATTAGTAGAAGGTTGTTTATAAATCTTTATTTTTGATAAATATGTTATTAAAACAAGATAAATTTAAAAAAGGATTCACTCTAATAGAGTTATTAGTAGCTATTGCAATAATAGGAATTATGTCAGCTACTATTTTAGTTTCTTTAGGAGGAGCAAGACAGAGAGCTAGGTTGAGTAGTGCTCAAAGTCAATTAAGAGCATTACACCCACAACTGATTATTTGTATAAATGATGATAGTACATTAACAGTGGAAACTCCTTTGAGGGAAGGAGGGACTTCTTTTTGTGGTTTAACAGGTGTTACTTTTCCTGAATTACCTAGTAATTGGACATATTCAGTTAATACATCTGATACTTATGGGGCAAGCACTACTGAAGGGGACGCATGGTCAGTTTCTTGTAGTGAAACAGGTTGTGTGACAACTCCTTAATTCTTTTTATTTCCTATTAGAAATTCAGAAACCCTTGGTTTCTTATTCCTAACGGGATAAATATTATGTTTGTTGAAAAATATAAAAAAGGGTTCACCTTAACAGAATTACTTATAGTTGTAGCTATTATAGGAATACTTTCATCTATAGTTTTGACTTCTATGGGAAATGTGAGGGAGAAAGCAAAAGATGCTAAAAGAATTTCAGATATAAAACAAATTCAATTAGCT
>DAOWHH010000013.1 GCA_030641525.1 bacterium | reverse complement strand
TTGATAGAGTAATCCATACGATTCCTTCTTTCAAAAAAGCTCTTAAATCCTATTTGTTTTATTACAATAATGAACGCACTCATATGGGTATTAATTATCAAACTCCCCAACAAATGTTGCAAAGGTGTTGATTCTTTTACGATGATACTACGAATAGGGTTAGTAGCATCACGAACAGCTGTTGCTTCTGTTAAAAATTCAGGAAAATGCATCACGAAAATTTCTGGATTTTCATTTTGAATTGATTCAGTGGTACCTGGTAAAATAGTAGATTTAATAACCACTATTTTATTTTTCCCAATTAATTTAACTCCTTGTCTTAAAATACTATCATCAAAACCCTGAGGTGTTGATGGGGTTGGCACAGCCATAAAAACAATATCACACTCCTTAATTTTTTCTTTATTGTTTATAAAAGGTTCTTCTAAAGAATAACGAATTATTTCATAACCCCTTTTTTCAAAATCATCAGCATAAGATTTACCTATCCAACCCTGACCTATAAAACCAATTTTCTCTAATTTATGATTAGTAGAATTTTTTCCCATGATTTTTCTCAAATTTAATTATAATCATCTATTTTACTTTTTTTACAAAAAATATCAAAAACTAAAAAAGTCTAAAAAATGTTCCCAAAGACCATCTTTCTTTTTTTTCAATTTCTCCTTATCCAAACTTTTATCAGAATTTATAATCACTGCCATCTGTTCTCCTTCCCTAACCACCCTAAACTTATCTCTAATCTCCGCCTCAATTCCTTTTTCTGTTTTTAATAATTTAATTTCTTCCTCAATTAAATTACTCTTATTTTCCAATCCAGCAAAAACTGATTCTGAATGTTCTCTATTTATAGAAGACAATTTTTCTCCTTGATAAATATCAAAAACATTCTTGATTAGAAACAAGACGATACACAATAAAATAAAATTAACAGGCCAAGAATAAATTATCTTGTTCATTCTATTTCTTTTCTTAAAATTAAGATCCATAATGAAATTATATCACATTGGATTAATGGAAAGTTCTTTATTGACAATAACGTCTATCAAAGATATGTTATTAACAAGTGGTTATGTAAATTTTCACATTAAAATAAAAGGAGGGATAATGCTTCTTATAGGCGCATGGTTAATAACTATATGGGGGTGTTTACCCTTAACAGTGGTAGGAGGGATAATAATAATCCCAATATTAACAATTTCCACTTTATTTTGGTTATTAGGAATATGGTGGCTTGTCGGTTGTATCTGTAGTTTTTTAATAGCATATCTTGTTACAGGCTCAGAGATAGAAAATAAGATAAAATATTCACTTTGGATTGCTGTCTTTGGTCTTCTCGGTGGAATCTTAATACCATTTGGGTTATTGGGAACATATTATCTAATTGAGCTTTCTTTAGATAAGGAAAAGATAGAATCTACAAACCCATCTCAAGAATGTTCGTAAGTTCGTAAGCTCGTCAAATGAAAAATATTTGACGAGATTTTTTATTTTCAAATTTGTATAATATCTGTTAAATCAAGAGGGCGACCGCAAAGCGGGTCGCCCTCTCAACTTTATGGATCCTCCTGAGACGAACTTGCAGCTTTCAATTTTTAACTTTATACTGTGCTGTATGTTTGATCAAAAAAATCAAAAAATAATAAAAATAATCTGGACTGTAATTGGAGTTTTAGTTATAGCCAGTATGGTTCTTTTATATATTCCTATATTAAATTAAGAATTATAAATTCTGAAATAAAAAAGAACAGTGGTTTTGGCCCACTGTTCTTTTTTTTAAGATTATTTTCCACTTAGAAGCTAAACTTCTAAGTGTACTCTTTGTTTTTCTACGATTTTACATCTCATTTAAAATTTCAATAGCTTTATCAATCTGCGGATCTCTTTCTTCTTTAATATCATCTAAACTTATTTCTACCTCAATATCTGGTTCTAATCCGTTTTCTGATATTGAATTTCCTAATGGTGTTAGCCACCTAGCTACTGTCACCTTTAATGATGTCCCAGGAGTCACTTTTACTAATTCCTGAACAGAACCTTTTCCAAAAGATTTAGTACCTACTAATGTAGCTTTTTCATATTCACTCAAAGCCCCAGCTAAAATTTCGGAAGCTGAAGCTGAACCTCCATTTATCAAAATTACCATTTTTAAATTATCGTTAAATATATTATAACCTTTACTTTGGTGAATTTTGTTAATTTTATTTCCTCCATAATCTTCCGTCACAACAACTTTACCCATAGGCAAAAACCAACTAGCAATATCTGTAGCTGCTTCTAAATACCCTCCTGGATTTCCTCTTAAATCTATAATTAATTTATTACTATCATTTTCTATAAATTCTCTTAATGCTTCTCTAAATAAATTAGGAGACGGGGCATAAAAACTATATAAGTGAATAATAAAAACCCCATCTTTTAATTCTGTTTTAATAGCTGGAATATCTATAACATCTCTAGTTATAATTATTTCTATATTATCTTCAACGCCTTCTCTACTTACCAATAAAAGTACATCCGTCCCCTTCTCACCACGAATTAATTTAACTGCTTCACTAGTATTCATATTTAGGGTTGAAACACTGTCTATCTCTAATATTTTATCCTGTGGTAAGATACCAGATCTTTCAGCAGGAGTATCTTTTAATGGAGCAACTACAGTTAGTTCATTACTTCTTATTCCAATCTCCATTCCTACTCCTTCAAAATTTCCTTGTATATCACTTTCAAAAATTGCTGAATCTGCCGGAGGCATAAAAACAGTATAAGGATCTTCATGTGAATTAGCTAATCCCTGTATAGCTCCCCATATCTTTTCTTGATCCTCTATTATTTTATCACTATCATTAACAAATTTTTCATTTAAAATATTCCAAGATTTCCAGAATATATCAAAATCAACTTCTCCTAATTGTTCTGTTCCTTTGTTTAAAATATGGTTTAGATTATTTCCTTTTTGTTCATATTTAACACCCAATAAAAAACCACCCCCTATTAAAAATAGAATTGAGATAGGAATATATATTCTTTCATATTTTTTAAATATCATTTTTTTATAATTTCGAGTGAGGATTAGTAAAAATGATTACGCTAGTATTTATTTTTACTATATCCGAACGATGGAATTATATGCTTTGAATTTCATTTTTCAATGCATAAATTATATCAGATTTTTATTTAAATATCTTACTAAACATATAAGATGCGAGGTATTTTTAATTATGTTAAAATATACAGTAAATTAATTTTACAAACTTTTAACTCATTTATTTATGCTTAAAAAATATACATTTGAAAATATTACTTGGATTGATCTAGAAAATCCAACTCAAGAAGAAGCAAGAAATTTAGCTACAGAGTATAAATTACATCCATTAGTAGCTGATGAACTTTTATTACCTACTTTTAAACCTAAGGTTGATTTACATAAGAATTTTATTTATTTGATTCTACATTTTCCTACCTTAAAACATGAAGAAAGTGATGGTGAGAATTATAATAAAGAAATTGATTTTATTATTGGAAAAGATTTCATAATCACTACTCGATATGACTCAATACTTTCTTTAGAGAATTTTTCTAAAGTTTTTGAAGTAAGTACTATTCTGGGTGATAAAGAAAAGAAAATTGAACATGCTGGTTATTTATTTTACCATATCACTAGAAAATTATATGAATCATTAATAGACGAACTTGACTATATTGAAGAATTGCAAGAAATTATTGAAAAAAATATTTTTGATAATAAAGAAAAAATAATGGTAAAAGAAATTTCCAAAGTAGGTCATAATTTACTTGATTTTAAACAAGCTACCGGTCATCACAGAGAAGTATTGGATTCTTTAGAAATAGCAGGTGAGAATTTTTTTGGTAAAGATTTTTCCTATTATTTAAGAAGCATAAATGATAAATATCGCAATGTATCTCATATTATAAAAACTAACCAAGAAAATTTAAAAGAATTAAGAGAAACTAATGATTCTCTTCTAACAACAAAACAAAACGAAACAATGAAGGTCTTTACTATTTTGGCTTTTGTTACTTTTCCTTTATCTTTATTAGCTTCTATTTTTGGAATGAACACTGAAAAAACCCCTATAGTTGGTATGGAAAATGATTTTTGGATTATAATGATTGGTATGATTATAGCTACTGGAATAATGTTTAGTTTCTTTAAATATAAAAAATGGTTTTAAAAATATACAATACACTGTCACGACAAAAAGAAGAATTCAAACCTCTTAAAGAAAAAGAAGTTTCTTTCTATTGGTGTGGTCCAACTGTTTATTCTACTCAACATATTGGAAATTTAAGAGGAGCTTTTCTCTCTGATTTAATTCGTCGATCTTTGGGATATTTAGGATATGAAGTTAATTTTGTGTCTAATTATACCGATGTTGGTCACTTAACTTCAGATGAAGATGAAGGGGAAGATAAAATGGAAAAAGGTGCTAAAGAACAAGGAAAAAGTCCTGAAGAAATTGCTAATAAATTTATTAAAGAATACGAAGAAGATATAAAAAGTCTAAATATCCAATCCCCTACTACAAAATGTAGAGCCACTGATTATATTCCAGAAATGATTGAAATGATACAAACCTTATTAGATAAAAATTTTGCATATATTACAGACTTAGCTATTTATTTTGATGTATCTAAAGCTAAAGATTATACGAAATTATCTGGACAAAAAACTGAGGATCAAATTCAAGGTGCTGGTACAGGAGATGTTGATGATAATCAAAAAAAACATCCTGCTGATTTTGCTTTATGGTTTTTTAAAGCAGGTACACATAAGAATGCCTTGCAATTTTGGCAATCATCTTTTGAATCCCCTTTAGTAAAAAACGGAGAGGGTTTTCCAGGGTGGCATATTGAATGTTCAGCTATGGCAAAAAAACATTTAGGAAAAACCCTTGATATTCATATGGGAGGTGTTGAACATATTCCTGTTCACCACAACAATGAAATTGCTCAAAGTGAGTCAGCTAACGATACTAAATTCGTTAATTATTGGCTTCATAACGAGCATTTGAATATTGGTAATACAAAGATAAGTAAATCTTTAGGAAATGTTGTTTTTATTAGTGATATAGAAAAAAAAGGTTTTAACCCTTTAGCTCTCCGATATTTATTTTTACAAGCTCATTATCGTTCTAAACAAAATTTTACTTGGGATTCACTTGAATCAGCTCAAAATGGATTGAATAATTTATATAAACAAATTAGAAATTTGAGAGATGCTAAAGGAGAAATATCTCAAGAATATAAAGAAAAATTTATAGAAAAATTATTGGATGATTTTAATCTTCCTCAAGCATTGGCAACTGTCCAGGAATTATTAAAATCTAATATTTCTAATGAAGATAAATTAGCCACTATTTTAGATTTTGATAAAATTTTAGGATTAGATCTTGATAAAGTTGAGATAAAGAATAATCTTGAAATGAAAGGATATGAAATATTGGAATTAAAGAAAAAGATGGATGAAGCAAGGTCTCTAAAAAAATATGATGAATCAGATAAATACAGAAAAGAATTAGAAGACAAATATAATATAAAAGTTATTCAAAAAGATGACGGTGAATCAGAATTGGTAAATTAAAAAATACACCAAATTCGTTATTTGGTGTATTATCATCTAAGAGAAGCCTACTCTTATTCCTAAAAGTGCCCCTACAAAAATCATCGTCCATAATAATATTCTACCCCAAGAAATCCATTTTATTGGACTAACATCAATTCCACCTTCAAAAACACGTATTCTTTTAACTTCCTTTGCTGCTTCTAAGCTTTTATCGATAGTTTTAGGAATAAACCCCCTACCACTCATTTCAAGATTTATCATTATTTCTCTTTTGGTAATAGTCTTAGACTCTACAGCTTCTTTTTCCATCCTTTATTCCCCCTTATGGTTATATAATAAATATTTTATTTGCAAACCTAACCTAGGTATAACAATTATATATTTATATGTCAAACTCCACACCACTATCCACTTTCTATCCACCATTTTGTTCTTTAAATATTAAATTAGGATCTTTTGTTTGTGATAGAATAGCGATATGGAAACCTTAACTACAAAAAATTATAATAATTTAAGAATTCCTCCTCAAAATATTGATTCTGAAAAAGCCCTTTTAGGTTCTATTATGCTTCGGTCAGATATTATTTTTGACATAATGGATATCATCTCAGCTGAATGTTTTTATTCTGAAAAACATCGTTTGGTTTTTAATGCAATGATGGATCTATTTTCTAAAAAAGAACCAATAGATTTACTTACCCTTTCTGCAAAATTAAAAGAATTTAACCAATTAGATCAAATTGGTGGAAATGTTTTTTTGACTGAATTGGTAAATATAGTTCCTTCATCTGCTAATGCTAAACACTACGCTAAAATTGTGCATAAAAAATATATGATGAGGAGACTTATTAGTGCTTCTGAAGAAATATCAGAATTAGGATTTGGGGATACTGATAACTTAGCTCATGTTTTAGATAAAGCAGAAAAAAGTATTTTTGATGTAACGGGATCTTTGGTTTCTCGTTCTTATGTAAAAATCAAAGATGCTTTAGTAGAAGCTTTTGAAAGGTTAAATAAATTACAAGAATCCGATGATAAATTAAGAGGCGTTCCTACTGGCTTTAAAAAATTGGATTCCAAATTGTCTGGTTTTCAAAATTCTGATTTAATTATTATTGCTGCTCGTCCATCTATGGGAAAAACTTCTTTAGCTCTTGACATCGCTAGAGAGGTGGCGGTCACACATAAATTACCCGTAGCTATTTTTTCACTTGAAATGAGTTCTCAACAATTAGTAGATAGAATGTTGGCCGCTGATTCTAAGGTGGACGCTTGGAAATTAAGGACAGGAAATCTTGATAAAAATAATGAGGAAGGAAAAGAATTTGGTTTAATTAGAGATTCTTTGGATAGTCTTTCTAAGGCTCCTATTTTTATAGATGATCAAGCTTCAAATAATATATTAAATATGAGATCTGTGGCTCGAAAATTAAAGAGACAACATGATCTAAAATTAATTATAGTAGATTATTTACAATTAATGGCTCCTACCCAAACAAGAAATTCTGATTCTATGGTTCAGCAAGTGACTGAAATATCTCGTTCTCTTAAACATCTTGCAAAAGAATTAGATGTTCCTGTCATAGCTTTATCTCAATTAAGTCGTGCTGTTGAAAGTAGAGGTGGACGACCACGATTATCTGATTTGAGGGATTCAGGATCTATTGAACAAGATGCTGATGTAGTTATGTTTATTCATCGTGAAAATAATGAAGACGGTAACGGTAAGTCAAATGTGGCAGAAATTTTGATAGAAAAACATAGAAATGGTCCTACTGGAAAAATTGAACTTAATTTCAATGACAAAAGAGCTACTTTTCAAGATATGGATACTCGAGATTTCGATGATTTTAGTGTAGATACTCAGGACGAAGAGGATGAGTTTTAGGTATTATCAAATATTCCCAGATTATCTAAAAATAGATTAAAAGAATTAAATTGGGAGTTAGATGCACAAGATAAAACAGTAGCAGGTAGTAAGTATCAAGCTAAAATTCGCAAAGCGAATTTTAGTAACTTGAAAAATTGCTTCGCAATTTTTATACTTAATACTTAATACTTGATACTTAATTTATGGATAAAATTGATAATTTAACAGAATATTTTTCTAAATTCCCGGGAATTGGAACAAGGCAAGCAAAAAGGTTTGTTTATTTTTTATTAACTCGTAATAATGGTTATCTTAATGAGTTATCTGATTTGATTCAAGAATTAAAAAAAGATATTAAAGTATGTGAATCTTGTTGTCGTTTCTATACCCCCAATAATTCTTCTAATAATCCCAATCTTTGTAATATTTGTATCAATAAAAACAGAGACAGAAATATTTTAATGGTTGTAGCTAAGGATACAGACCTGACTAATATTGAAAGAGTTGGTAATTATAACGGTATGTATTTTGTTCTTGGTGGTTTTGTTTCTGTTTTAGAAAAATATCCTAAACAAAAAATTAAAATAGAAAAACTTTTGAATATAATTCAAAAAAGAATGGAAAATAAAGAATTGAAAGAAATTATTTTGGCATTAAGTTTAAACCCAGATGGAGAAAATACAATGGAATATGTTTCTGATATTCTTAAACCTTTAGTTGAAAAACATAAACTTAAAATCTCTACTCTAGGTAGAGGTCTTTCGACAGGTACTGAATTAGAATACTTAGATAATAATACTTTTGAGAATGCCTTTAAAAATAGAGTCTAAGATATTTAATAAAAAACAATACTGCACAAAAACTACGACCGTAGTTTTTGTGCAGTGCCGTTAAAATAAAAAAGGGGTGGTCGCTTTGCGACCACCCCTTTTTTTTGTATTTTATATTTTAGTTATTTTTACTTGATTGTATGTTTGTCTATGACCCATTCTTTTTAGATAATTACTTTTTGATTTGAATTTCATCATTCTAATCTTTTTATTTCTGTCTTGTTTTATGAATTCAGCCTCTACTTTTGAATCTTTCAGATAAGGTTCCCCTATCTTCGTATCTTTTTCATCATCAATTAGAAGCACTTTATCAAAAGTGATTTTATCTCCTTCTTTATATTCTTCTTTTTTTGAAAGCTTTTCAATATTAATAGTATCACCCTCTGATATTTTGTATTGTTTAGCTCCTGTTTCTATTACTGCGAATTTCATATAATTTGTCGTTTTTAATATAGGCTATATATTACATTGTTTTGGATTAAAATCAAGGGAAAAATGGGTTTTTTATATAATAAAAACCTCTTAAAAAGAGGTTTAATTCATTGATTTGGGTCGGGAGTGAAAAGTATTAGCTCTTGGAGGCCGTTTCGGTGTAATGTTATTTAATTGAAAACCGAATTTTCACTCTCGATATTGAACAACTTTTATATGGTATGTCAGGGACAAGAGGGCTTGAACCTCTGACCTCTCCAGTGGCACTGAAGTGTTCTACCTACCTGAACTATGTCCCTG
>DAOWHH010000001.1 GCA_030641525.1 bacterium | reverse complement strand
TGACGACCTACGGTTTACAAAACTTTGAAAGCTAGACACTTTCAACTCCACCAACTAGGATCTAAGATGAGCCACCTGTCAGAGTCGAACTGACGACCTACGGTTTACAAAACCGTTGCTCTACCAACTGAGCTAAGGTGGCTTGATATTTTACTTATTATACTAATTTTAAAAGAAAACAAAACTTTAAAACTTCCAGTTTTAACTCCACAAACTGGAGCTAAGGTGGCTTGGTATTTTACTTAAATTGTGACAAATCTTTTTCTATCTTTCTATACATCTTTTTCATCTCTTTACTAACTTTTTGAACAAATTTTGTAGCAATCATCTCAACTCTAACAAAAAGCTTCAGCATTTTATACAAAAAGATTTTAACAGATTCTAATAATAAAGGGAGGATGTCTTGTTTCTTTTTTTTTAAAAAAGATGGAAATTTCCCTAAATACCTATCACTTTTTTGAAAAGCATTAGATTTCATCAATCTTTCCCATTTTTCAAAATTATGATTCTTGAACAGAATCATTGTAATAATAACCATCAAAGATAAAATTGTAGTAGATATTAAAAATGTCATCATCTTATTAAGAGATTAATTTATTGAAAAACGAACAAAATTACCTATCTCTATCTTTTCACCAAATTTTTGAATAGCTGATTCAACCAAATTATTAATTGTTTGATTAGAATCTTTGATGAAAGTTTGTTCAAGTAATACTTTCTCGTTAAAATAGGCATTCAATTTTCCTTCCAATATCTTTTCTTTCATTTCTTCAGGTTTATCCTCTACTTCTTTTTGAAAAACTTCTTTAGCTTTTGTCTTATCTTCATCAGTTATATCTTCTTTTTTAAGAAATTTAGGATTTACAGCTGTAATATGCATCGCTATATCATAAGCTAAAGTCTTAAAATCTTCGTTCTTTGCAACAAAATCTGTCTCACATAAAAGTTCTAACATTGAACCAGCTCCTCCTCCGGCGTGTATATATGACTGAACAACACCTGAACCTAGTGTCCTAGCCGATTTCTTTTCTGCAATAGCACTACTTTTTTTATTTAAGACAATTATAGCTTTCTCCATATCACCTTCTGTTTCTTCTAAAGCTTTTTTACATTGCATTATAGAAATACCTGTTCTTTCTCTTAATTCTTTTACTTGTTCTGTTGTAATCATATTTATTTTGTTTCTTTTTTTATTTTACAAACTTTAGCAATTTCTTCCGTAAAAAATTTTATACTATCTCCTGAAGTATCATTGGCCAAAATAGGATAATCAATCTTTTTAATATCACAATCTGAGTTTACCAATGCAATAATAGGAATATTTTTTGATCTTGCTTCTTCAATAGCTACTGATTCATGTCTTGAATCAACAACAAATAATGCTACTGGCAATTTTTTCATTGAAGCAATTCCTAAAAACTTTTTTTCTAATTTTTCAATTTCCTTATCAATCTGACCTCTTTCTTTCTTTGTATATTTAAGTAATTCTCCCTTTTCTCTATCATCTATTAATTTTAAATACCTTTCTACCCTTTTTTTAATCATTTCAAAATTAGTTAAAGTTCCACCTACCCATCTATTAAAAACAACTGGCATATCTAAACTTTCCACTATTGGCTTTACAACATTCTTAGCTTCACTTTTACTAGCCACAAAAAGTATCTTATTTTCTTCGTTTACCAGTATTTTTCTAATAAATTCTTTTGCCTCTTCTAAAGAAATATATGTTTTTTCTAAATCAAAGATTTCTGTTCCATTTTTAGTTCCGAAAATAAATTTCTTAACTGAAGGATGTCTTCTTGTTTTTGTATATGCATAATGAGCACCTACACCAAACATTCTCTCAATTTGAGACATATCTACTTTAATTTCCTCTATTTTTTCAGTTTTCATGGGACAAAGTCTACCAAATTAAGCCCTTTCTTGCAAATGAATATCGCCTTCTATAAGCAAATCGTCCAATTCCCCATCCTTTATAATTTTATCAATATCTCTAATTTCAACCCCAGATCTATGATCCTTGACCATTTGATAAGGATGAAAAACATAAGATCGGATTTGATTCCCCCACTCTATTTTAGTAGTTTTGCTTATTTTAGCTCCTGCTTCCATCTCTAAACGATCTTTTTCCTGTTTCTTATATAATTTAGATTCAAGAATCTCTAAAGCTTTTTCTTTATTTTGTGCTTGGGATCTTTCAGAATCAATATGAGTAGCTATATTTGTAGGTAAATGAACAATTCTTACTGCTGTATCTCTTTTATTTACATTTTGTCCTCCAGGACCACTTGAACGAGAAAATTCTATTTTTAAGTCCTTTTCATCAATTTCCACCTGCCCTTTTTTCTCAAATTTAGGAATCACCTCAACCATAGAAAAAGAAGTATGTCTCATTTTCTTTGCATTAAAAGGTGAGATACGAACAAGACGATGAACACCTGATTCGTTTTTGAGCTTACCATAAACACCCTTACCTTTAATTTCAAAAGTAATATTCCTAAAACCTTTATGCTCGTTTTCGTTCTTATGTAATAAATAAATATCCCATCCTTTATTTTCAATAAATTTTACATACATATTAAAAAGAATCCGAGAAAAGTCTTCTGCATCTAAACCACCTGCACCTGAAAAAATGGTAATAATAGCATCTCCTTTATCATATTTATCCTTTCCTTCAATTTCATCCTTTAATTCACCAATTTGTTTTATCACAGACTGTGCTCTATCCTTATTTGACCAAAAATCAACCTTAAGCATTTCTTTTTCAAGGATTTCAAGTTCTTGTTTTAAATTCCTTTCCATATAAGTCTAATTCTAGCAAAAAAACACGAAATAATATATAATATCCTTGAATTATGCGAGTGTAGCTCAGGTGGTTAGAGCGCGTCACTGATAATGACGAGGTCGTAGGTTCGAGTCCTACCATTCGCACAAATAAAAATATTAACTTTAAACCACAAAAGATAACTTAAGTGGTTAGAGCGATGAAAGACATGCTTTCATCTGATAATGACGAGGTCGTAGGTTCGAGTTCTACCAAAAACCATTCACATAATATCAAAAAAAGACAAGTTTTTGACTTGTCTTTTTTATTTACTAATTATTATATTCTACTTTCTAAACCTCACACAATCCAGCTACACAAGCTAATTCTTTGGCTCCTTCTGTATTATCTTCTTGTTCATAAGTTACGATTTTAGCAAAATCAATATGCTTAAATCGTTCCATCATTCTTTCGTAAGTTTGCTTGTCTATCTCTTCAAAGGGAGCTAATTTATAAACAAAATCATTTCTAGGTAAGAATGATAAACCTCCAACAATATCCCAATTATTATAAACCCAATTAGCTACCTTTATCCATTCATTATCACTTACCGAAATTGTCACAGAAGGATTGTGTTCTGTAAAGTTCTCTTTCACCATTTGCCAGTGTTCTAATTGATCCATAGCACTTAAATCATTTTTAAAAATAGAATTTTTTCCATTCGGAGCTTTTACAGGAAATTCAAAAACATAAGTATTAGCATCATCTTTCTTCTGCCCATTTTCTGGATGATAAGGAATACCTTGGTCCTTCAGCATTTTAAATAATCCATCTGTAGCTGAAATTCTAATTCTCCTAATATAATATTTAGAATGTCTTGGGTGCATTCCTGAAGCACAATCCACAAGCTGAGAAACTGTTCCTGATGGTTTTACACAAGTAGCACAAGTAGCACAAGCTACCCCAAACCTTTTAGCATATTTTTGGTTAGTTTTTATAACTTTATCTTTTATTTTCTGCAAAGTTTTCGAATCCCTAACTACTGGACAATCCCAATGTCCCGTAATAGAAACACCTATCAATCTCTCCTCTTCACAATTTTTTTTCCATCCATCAGATAAATAATTAAAATTTGTTAATGTAGCCTGATATGTTCCCAAAAGAGCTGCTATTTCAGCCTTTTCTAATAAAGTTTTTTCTGTATCCTCAGCTCTAGCTACCACTTCACTTAAATTACAAAATTGTTTTGACCGAAGATTAATTTCTCCGCAAGGATTCACTCCAAAATCTTCCATATGATCTTTAAATATCTTCCTTCTTCTTTCTGGCAATTGTTTTTCTAGCGAACTTCTATTAAAAATACCTCTTTCTCCAGTTCCACTTTTTGTTAAAGCTACCCATTCATCTATGAAATCAGAAGCAGTGGGTTTTTCGTTATAAGCAGTAGAATTATTAGCCATACTTCTGTGAGGATGAGTTAAATAAAATTGCCCACTCTTAGCTAAACGCATTTCATTATCATCTAAATCAGAAAGAGAAATCATAGCTGTCCTTCTCATCCCTCCCGAAACGATAGCTTCTCCAATTTTTGTCACAATATCATGCACATCCAAATTACTAAGTCTTTTTCCATGTCTTTTTAAAATTAATTCTCTAGAAAAATCTAATAAAGATTTCAAAGGACCTGGACCAGAACTTCTTCCTCCCATAGTTTTTAATTTAGCCCCAGCAGGACGAACTTGTGAAAAATCAAATTGCACATCTTCTCCATTGAACCAAGTTTTCATACCATATACCATAGCATCAGCCCAACCTTCCTTAGAATCCTTAACCACATAAGTCTTTCTCATCTTTAATTTTCCATTATGAATTTTAATTTGAGGTAATTTTTGAACATTATGACTTTCAGCACTAAAACCAACTCCACAACCATTAGCTGATAAATACAAAATTTCTCCAAAATCCTGAAAACATGAAGGAGCAATGAAGGCACAATTATACCCACTAGCGTTACATCTTCTTGCTGCTTTACCAGATGACCAAAACAACCTCATTGATGGCATAGCTTTTTGGTTTAAAATAAACTCCTTTATTTTTTTATATTCTACTGATTTTAATTTTTTACCTAGATTCTCTTTCATAAAATCCATATACCTATCAACAGTCTCAATAAATGTCTCTCTTCTTCCTTCATCATCTATCCATTTAGAATAAGAACGGTAATAAACAAATTCAGCTAATGGATTTTTAAAATAATCTTTACTTTCTTTAGCTAATTTACGGACTTTTTCAGGAACTTTAATACCTTGTCCTCTCAATTTAGTTCTTTGTTCTCTATAAAGAATATATGCTTTAGCAGTTTTAATATAATCATTCAAAATAAGCTCTTTTTCTATAGAATCTTGAATCCCTTCAATATTTGGTAAGAAATTTTTGAATCTTTTCGATATTTTTATTAAATCTAAATACACTTTATTAGCAACTAATTCAGCTTCTTTGTCTGAACCTTCTCCCGATGCCAACATAGCTTTGTAGACTGCATTTATTATTTTATTTAAATCAAAATCAACTATTGAACCATCTCTTTTTTGTACTTTTTTGACAAAATCTATCTTCTTTACTGCTTTTTTTGTGGTTTTTTTCATTTTTTTTTAAAAATTAACTGAAAACATTATAATTTTACCTTAAAATTTTAGATTTAGGGCTGTGGAAAATCATTCATAAAATAAAAGAAAAAAATGTAAAGAGGGTTTTTTAAAAACTCGCTTTAAACATTTTAAAAAATAAAAAATTGGAAGTTGAACTTCCAATTTTTTGTTTTTAGGGTTTTTAAATGAATTTTCTTAATTAACAACTAAAGAACTTCTCAAAAGTCTGTTTTGGTGTCAATCCTGTTGTATATATAAAATTTTCCACACCTATCTTGTCTTTTATTTCTGCAAATTCTTTATATACTACAATAATTCAGCAATCGTAGTTTTTCCTGATCCCACGAGAGTAGCCTCAGTTCGAGTCCTAGTCTGGACAAACAATCGAGTATAATTTTTGATATATTTCATATATCAAAAATTTCGCTAGTTGCCAGACTAGGATTCGAACCTAGATAACATCCTCCAGAGAGATGTGTCCTACCATTAGACGATCTGGCAATAAAAAATTATAGTAATTTATACCAAAAAAATACACCTAAAACAAAACTTATTTATTTTCTTCTTTTTTATTATCTTTTTTCTTAAAAATTAAAAATAATAAAAATATAATTCCGAGCAGAATTACAAGCAACCATTTATATTCATAAATATAAATGACAATAATATTATTTTTAAAGGCCAACCAATATTTAGAGAGAATATTACAAATATTTTGGTAATAAGTATCACTAATTTCTTTTGACACTAACATAGGATATTTAAAATCACTAGGAAAAACATCTATTTTTGTAGAACTTATAAATTTTTCTTCAACCAAATCAAATGCTTCAGTTTTTATTTCTATATCTTCTTTTGTCTCTTCCGAACCATATCCTTTTATAACAAAAAGTTTGGCTTTATCATAATTATTATCACCATAGACTCCTTCAGACAAAATTTTAAAAAAATATTCTTTTTTAAGATTTAAGTCTTCCAAACTAATACTATGATCTATAGAATAAAGTTCATCTAAATAAAATTCTTCAATATTACCTATTTCATCCCCTAAAACCAAAACAGAAGATGATGGTTTATCAGTAACCCAAGATATGGTTATGATATCTGCTATTATTGAGATTTTGATATCACTTATTGTAATAGACCCTCCTAATACTTGGTCTATCAACTCAGGATGACCTCCTCCTGCAAAACAATCCGTAGGACAAGTAAGAACTGTTTCTCCTAAATCTATTTCACAAAGTCTATTTTGATTACAAATATTATAAACCTCCTGTTCTATAATTAACTCATCAGCACCTAGACAAAAAGTAGGTATTAATATAAAAATTCCTAATATTATATTTTTAATACTCATTATTAATGATTATATACTATTTCTTTTAATTACAAAGACACAGCTGTTATTACTATATTAGCAGTATAGTCACCCGATGGGGCAAGAACAGTATCTTGCTCAATAGCTAAACAAAGAGTTGTATCTGTACCATTAGGACCAGTTCTTTGTGTAGAGCTAGCAATTTGGTAAAGTGTGCTAGCATTAAAACCTTGCCATAATAAACCACCACTAGGAACACTAACACCAACAGCATTCAGACAAGTATTATCGGGTCCAAAACCTGAAACATCATCTCCATGAGCAGACCAACCAAAAGAGTATTCATTAACAACACTCCATAAATGCTTTGATATTGAAATATCCGCAAACGATTCACTTGTTGCTGAGTCACATAAAGAATCAATCGCTCCCTGTCCATCACGATCAGGACAAGCTGCATCAATAATAGTATAAACATCAGCAGAATAACCTGCTGGGCTATCAGTAGTAATTGTCCATGTAGTACTACCCACTCCTGTATTTTGGGTTAGACTTAATTCAGGCATATTTATATCTGAGGCAGCACTAACAGAAATAACAGATCTTTGCATTTGTTGATAACCAGCATTCATATCGTATACAGTACTAGTAGATATACCAGTTGCTACTTCACCAAGAGTATCTTCTAGATAATAATTCGTGGATGTAGAAAGTATTCCACCCATATTAAGAGAGTCACTTTGTAATCTATAATTACCAGATGAACTAAAATAAGCTGAAGTTGTTATTGACATCGACAAAAACAAAATAATAACTCCGATTTTCTTTTTTTTATTATTAATAGACACAATTTATTTTAAATCATTTAATCCTTGATTATCAGAACCAGGTATTTGTATTTCAGATATTGAAGTTTCGTTTGGTATTTGAGTTTGTGGTGGAGATTGAGACTGTATTATTGGTTGAGACTGTATTTGCGATTGATTATCATCTACACTTTTTTTATTGACTGCCATCTTGTCCGCCATAGCATTAGCATCAGCGGAAACCTCAGTGGAGGGGGGTTCCCTCGTAATCGTAAAATCAAAGGTCTTACTTAACCAAATAATAAGAAGAATAATCAAAATTAATACTCCTAGAATAATTGCTACCAATTTAACAGAAATAGCCCAAAAAATTAAAGATAATTCGTCTGTTAAACCTCCATAGCCACGATCTACAACAACAACAGCCTTATATCTACCAAATAATTTACTGACATTCCAATGTAATTCTCTAAAACGAACCGAATTTGGCATAGCAAAATATGTAGGAATTTCTATCTCATCTATCTGAGTTCCTAAAGAGTTAAAAATTTGTATATGTCCGGACAAATTTAAATGAGTACTACCATCATTAACAAATAATAATTCAAAAGTCGTTCCTTTTTCTGGAGAATCGATTTTTTTGAAAGAGGTCAATTTACCACTTCTAGTAACTTCACCATTTACATTTATAAAAAATAATGCTCCTAAACGAGAAACAATTGTAGTATTACCTCCTTGTTCAAAATCATTAGACTCACTCAAAACTAAAACCGAACCATATAAACCCCCTGGTTCTGCATCCAAAGGAATATCAATATCTACTGTAAAATTTATTTTTTGACCAGACTTAAGTGTAAAAGAATCAACTTCTGGATGTAAATAATCTTTAAGGGAATATGGACCTCTTTCATCACCCGATAAAATAACTGTTCTATTAGGATCCATAGAACCTGAAAAATCTTCTAGCTCTATTTTAAAGTCCAAAGTTTTATCAGTTCTATTTAAAATACTAATTATCTTAGTATCAAAAGCCCCAGGATCAAGAAATGCTTCCAATTTTGCAGGTTCAAGTACAAAATCATCTCTTACCTCAGTATCAGTATCTCTAATTTCATAAGCACTTGAAAAACAAAGAGGCAAAAAACATCCTAGTAGAATCATTAAAAAAAGTATTTTTTTATTTTCAGTTTTTGAAAAAAAAGTCATAAAATAAGATTTATTGAACGACAGCCGTAGCTGTGAGGGTAGCGGCATAGGTACCTGATGGTGCAAATACAGTATCTTGTTCTGTAGCTACACAAAGTGTTGTATCTGTTCCAGCCTGAATTGTTTCACTAGTACTACTCCCCATCTGAATATCTGCTGTTCCATTAAAACCCTCCCAAAGTAAAGTGGAACTAGGAACATCTGTTGTTGCAACACAATTTGTATCAGTTCCATGACCTGTTACATCATCACCAAAAGCTGACCATCCAAATTCATAAGCATCAGAGACTGACCAAGCTTCTTTACCACTTGAAGTATAATCAGTAAATGATTCACTGGTTGTACTATCAACCAAAGCTGGGGATGACGACGCTTTCACAGAAAGAGTATATCCAGCTTGGTTGTTAGTAATAACTGTCCATGTAGTACTTCCAACTGCAGAATTTTGAGTTAAACTTAAAGCTGTTAAGGTAATATCGTCAGGAGAGCTAATTGTAATACCAGATGTCACTGTTTGAGAAACTACCACTTCATCAGTCACAGCCATAACTCTAGACGGTTCAAATAAAGCAAAGCCATAAAAAATAAAAATAAAAACAAACAAACACAAAATTAATGTTTTTGCGAAAAACGAAGTAAAATTTAATAACTTTTCTATCATTTTGTTAATTATACAATTAAAAATTGCGATTATAAAACTTATTATAAAAAATAAGTGAATAATAAATACTCTATAAACTTTTTATAAAAAGTTCTTTAATTTTTTCTGGATTAGCCGAACCACGACTTATTTTCATTCCTTGTCCTATCAAATATTTTAAAGAAGCTTCTTTACCAGCCTTAAATTCTTCAACCACAGATGGATTTTCTTCTATTACTTGATCAATAATTTTTTGTAATTCACTTTCATCACTTTGTTGAAGTAAATTCTTTTCATTAGCTATATCTATAGGATTTCCTCCTTCCTCGAATACAACTTTTAAAATATCTTTTGCCCCACGAGAAGATACTTTATCTTCTCCTAGCATTTGAATAAGTGAAGAAAAATTATCTGAAGAAAGTTGCCCTAAATCTTTAATATCACTATTCTTTTTTAAACCAGCTAAATCAGAGCTTAAATAATTTGATGCAACCTTAATTAAATTTTTATTTCCTTCAAAATTTTCAACAACTTTTTCAAAAAACTGACCATACAAATCATTAGAAACATACATTTCAATATCTTCTTCTTTAATACCAAAATCTCTAGAATATCTTTCCCTTTTTTCCCAAGGTAACTCAGGAATTTCCTTTTTTAATTCATTTTCCTGAAATTCGGAAATTTCACTTATCTTTAATTTTGGTAAATCAGGATCGGGAAAATAACGATAATCTTCTGATCCTTCTTTTATTCTTTGAGAAAAAGTCACTTGTTTATTATCATCCCATCCTCTTGTTTCCTGCAAAATATTATTTCCCTTTTCCAATTCCTTCATCTGTCGTTTTGATTCATAATCAATAGCCTTCTCTACCACTTTAAAAGAATTAAGATTTTTAATCTCAACTTTTGTACCTAATTTATTATTATTACTTACAGAAATATTAGCCTCTACTCTCATTTCTCCTTTTTCCATATTAGCTCCAGAAACAGCTAAATAACGCAAAAGTAATCTCAATTCCCGAGCAAAATCTCCAGCTTGTTTAGCAGTTTTTATTACTGGCTCTGTCACTAATTCCATCAAAGGAACTCCAGCTCTATTATAATCAACTAAAGAATAATCTCCCTTGTGAGATGATTTAGCAGTATCTTCTTCTAAATGTACTCTTGTAATTTCTATATCGTTCAAAACCCCACCGGAAACAAGTGGATATTTATATTGACTAATTTGATAACCTTTAGGAATATCAGGATAAAAATAATTTTTACGATCAAATTCAGTAAAATCAGCTAATTTACCATTAAGAGCTAAACCTACTTTCAAAACACTTTTAACAGCTTCTTTGTTTATTACAGGTAAAGTTCCAGGGTGAGCCATACAAACAGGACAAATATTTACATTTGGTCTCGTTTCATTTGTATCATTTTTAGAATTACAAAACATTTTAGATTTTGTTTTCAATTCAGCATGTATTTCCAAACCTATTGTAGTTTTATAATTATTCTCCATATAGATGCGATTATATCAAAAATAGACACTTATGTACAAAAAATTTGTATTTTCATTAAGATTGACTATTAATATATATTAATCTATTCTATAAACAGAATTTTCAAATCAGAATACTATTTCTTAACTTAATAAAAAGGAGGTATATTATATGACACCTCAAAAGATAAAAGAAGTGATTGAAATATATCAAACTCGTTTTGAAAAATTGGGTATAGAAAAAACCGATTATCCTCACGAAAAGATAATTGATTCTAATAACGGTATTTTATATCATTGTTATGGAATGACTGATAAAATGCTTAAATTTCTAGAACAAGGTAGAGTAGAAAAAACTTTTAGATGGCTCGGATTTATTCAGGGGTGCCTATGGACTTCAGGGCTTTATAGTCTTGAGGAGATAAAAAATCATAACAAAACCACAAATAACACATAGGATCTATAAGATCCTATTTTTTTATTAAATATTCTCTTTTTCTAATTTTTTGATTAAAAAGTCAGAAAACTTCTTTATAGAATCATCATCATAAGCAGATGTGACAATTATTTCAGAATTTAATTTTTCTAAAGCTTTAATTATTTTTTTAAGATCTTTGTCAGGATTAGCACTATCCAATAAATCTGATTTTGTTAAAACAATTATTTCTGTCTTCTCAGTGAGTTCTTTATCATATTGCTCTAATTCTTTTCTAATATTTTTATATTTTGTCACCATTTCTTCTGGAGAATTCTCCGATTCTAGTGAAATACAATGAATTAATAAATTCGTTCTTTTTATATGTCTCAAAAATTTGTGACCCAGACCTTTTCCTTGAGCAGCTCCTTCTATCAATCCAGGAATATCCGCTAAAATAAAACCATAAAAATCTCCTAAATTAGGATCAAGAGTGGTAAAGGGATAATTTTTTACCTTGGCACGAGCATGAGTTAATTCATTTAATAAAGTTGATTTTCCTATATTAGCAAAACCAACAAAACCAGCATCTGCGATTATTTCTATTTCTATAAAAAAATCTCCTCCTTCTCCTTTTGTTCCAGGAGTCCATTCTAAAGGAGTAGTATTTCGTGAACTTTTAAAATGTTCATTTCCTAAACCTCCTCTACCTCCTTGTAATATTTTATACGTCTCACTTTCTTTTAATAATTGAATTTCTTTCTTTGTGGCTAAATTAGTGACAACTGAACCAATAGGTATATCTATAAATAAATCATCTCCATTTTTTCCAAATTTAGAATTTTTCATTCCTTCCTCTCCGTCTTCAGCATAAAATTTACTTTTACGAAGATAATTTTGGAGAATATTTAAATCCCGTGTAGCACGCACAAAAACACTAGCACCGTTACCGCCATTTCCTCCAGAAGGACCAGAAAACTCCTTCCCTTTATAATGCAACCAGCGCACAACCCCATTACCACCTTTTCCCGCTTTCGCATATATTCTTAATTCATCTACAAACATATAATTTAGGTTATTAGAAAAAAGAACGAGCCTCCGGCTCGTTCTCTCTCTAACAAGCTAGAAAGCTAAATCCTATAAGCTAATGAATTACCAAGAAAAATGTGCAAAAGCTTTATTGGCATCTGCCATTTTATGAACATTTTCTCTTTTCTTTACTGATTCTCCTTCATTCTTACTTGCTAAAATCAATTCTTCAGCTAATCTTTTATACATTGGAGTTCCTTTTCCTGATTTTGCTACTCCTAGAATCCATCTCATAGATAAAGCTAATCTTCTTTCAGCTCTGACTTCTCGTGGGATTTGATAAGATGCTCCACCAACCCTTCTAGAACGAACCTCCATTGTTGGTCCTGTATTTTTAAGAGCGCCTTCAAAAACTTCTAAAGGATCTTTTTTATCTTTTTCCTTTATTAAGTCAAAAGCATCATACACGATTTTTCTCGCAACATCTTTTTTTCCATCCAACATTATGTAATTTATAAACTTACTTACTTTAGTAGAGTTATAAATTCTATCAGGACTTAATTCTTTTTTTGCTTTTAATTTTCCTCTCATAATATTTATTTCTTTTCCTTCTTAGTTCCATAACGACTTCTACTTTGTTTTTTATTAGCTACTCCTTCAGCATCTAATTTTCCACGCACAACTGTATATCTAACACCAATATCTTTTACTTTTCCACCTCTTAAAAGTACAACTGAATGCTCTTGAAGATTATGTCCCATTCCAGGAATATATGCTGTTTCTTCCCTACCATTTGTTAATCTAACTCTAGCAATCTTTCGTACAGCAGAGTTTGGTTTCTTTGGGTTCTTAGTTGTCACCTTAACACAAACACCCCTTTTAAAAGGAGAATTATAAGAAGTAGGTTTATTTTTTAAAGAATTAAAACCCTTCCTCAAAGCAATAGCTTTGGGTTTTTGAATAATTCTTTTTCTTTTTTTCTTTAATAATTGGTTTATTGTTGTCATATTTATACTTATTCAATTGCCTTAATTTACTATATTTACCATAAAAAAGCAACATTATCTAGAAAAAAGACAAACCAGTAATAACCCAGTATAGAAAAAATACTATAGGAAGTATCAATTTCCACAAAAAGAAAATAAAAAATATTATCAATAATATTGAATATCTTTCCATTATTTGCCTAAATTCTATATAACGATATGGCAAAAGAGTAAATAAGATTTTAGAACCATCTAGAGGTGGTATAGGAACTAAATTAAATACAGCTAATACAAGGTTAAGTAAAACAACCATTTGAGCCGCCTCTAAAAATATAGTATTACCAATTCCAGAAAAAATACTAAAGCGAATTAATAGACCAAAAATAATAGCCACTAGAATATTTGATGCAGGACCAGCCACAGCTACAATGGCACTACCCCATTTTTGATTACTTAAATTATATGGATTATAAGGCACTGGTTTAGCCCAACCAAACATAAAACCAGCACTCATAAAAGCTAATAAAGGAACTATGATAGAACCCATTAAATCTATGTGCGCTAAGGGATTCAGAGTTAATCTTCCTGCATGTTTTGCCGTAGGATCACCCAACATATAAGCAGAATAACCATGAGCTACTTCATGAATTATTACTGATGCCAATAATATTATAATTGTAAATAAAAAATTAATTTCCATAAATAAAATTATATAATGTTGCAAATTATGTTCTTTATGATAACATAAACTCGTAATAAATAATAAAAGATATGTCAAAAATATGTCCTATTACGAATAAAGGAACAAAAATGGCTGGAAGATACAGCAACCGTGTTCGTGCTACCGAATTTAATCCTACTGGAAAGGTAAGACGAAAACCAAATCTCCAGAAAAAGAAAATATATGTTCCAGAATTGGATAAAACAATAACTCTAGAATTATCCACAAAAGCCATTAAAACAATCAACAAAAACGGAGCCTATAAAACATTAAAAAAAGCAAACCTTATATAAAATATAAGGTTTTTTTAAAAGATTAAATCTTCTCCATTACTTTTTATAATAATAGTCCCCTCTTGATCTGTTCTTAAAACTTCAACTCCAAATTTATTTAAAATATCTAAAACATCTGGGTGAGGGTGTTTGTAACGATTATTTTTTCCCACAGAAATAATCGCTTTTTCTGGATTAGTAAAACCAATAAATGCTTCAGAAGTAGATGTATGGGAACCATGATGTCCTAATTTTAAAATGTCTACATCTAAATTATCTGCATCTAAAGAAATTAGATATTCTTCAATTGATTTTGGAGAATCCCCTGTTAAAAGAAAAGATGTTTCTCCATAAATTAATTTTAAAACTAAAGAAGCCATATTAGTTTCAAAACCAAAAGCATCTCTATCTGGAAATAAAACTTCTAAATAAATTCCGTCTCCTAAATCTAAAATATTTCCTCTAGTTAAAATCTGTTCTTCAATACCCTCTGCTAAAATTTCTTTTTCAAACTCTTCGCAAATAGTTTTCTCACAATTTACTCCCGAACTAAAAACAAAATCTACTTCGTAAGATTTTAAAACAGCCGGAAATCCTCCAATATGATCTAAATCTGGATGACTTTCAATTAAAATATCAATACTTCTATCATAAAACTGCATTTGTTTTGATAATTCTCGTAAAACTTTTTTATTCGGTCCAGCATCAATTAAAACCTGTTTTCCGCTAGGAGTTTCAATAAAAATAGCATCACCCTGCCCTATATCCAAAAACGCAACAGTCATCAGGCCATTACGTTCTTCTGCCAAAACTCCGTACCAAACAAAAATAGTGGTAATCAGAAAAAATCCTAATAAAATTCTCTTTATTGCTGTTTTTGAATTAAGCATGAATTAATAATTGTATAGTTTGTAATTTAAAAGAAAGACGGGCGAGACTTTACCTCGCCCGTCTTTAATTTAAAATCTAAAATTTATAATTTATAATTTAAAATAATTTTAACCAAAATTATTTCTTATTTAAGTTTTCTGAAATTCCTTTAATTGCTTCCAAAACTTCTACAGGTAACATCCATACAGTGGTATTAGATTGATCGGAACTCAAATCATTTACGGCTTGTAAAGTTCTTAAATGCATTGCTCCAGGAGTAGCACTTAAAGTCTTAGCTGCAGCAGCTAAATTATCAGAAGCCTCCTTATCTCCTTGGGCTTTAATAATCACAGCTCTTTTTTCTCTTTCAGCTTCTGCTTCTTTTGAAATTGTTCGTTTTAAATCTTCAGGAATAATTACATCCTTTAATTCAACAGACTCAACATCAATTCCCCAAGGATCAGTTAATCCATCTACTCTCGTTTTTATTTGTTCAGCAATTTCTGCTCGTTTTTGTAATAATTCATCTAAAGTTCTTTCTCCCACTGCATTTCTCATTGTAGTTTGAGCCACTTGAGAAGTTGCATAATAATAATCTTCAACTTCCAAAACTGTTTTAGCCGCATCCACTATTTTATAATAAACCACAGCATTAATTCTTACTGGAATATTATCTTTAGTAATCGCCTCCTGATCAGGTACATCAACCGCTTTTGTTCTAATATCAATTTTTCTCATTGATTGAAAAATTGGAATAACAATCCTCCAACCTGCTTCTTTAATACCAGTAAATTTTCCTAGAGTAAACATAACCCCTTTTTCGTATTGATTAACTTGTCGTAAAACCAAAACAGCTAAAACAATTAAAATTGGAATTAATGTTGTCGGATGAGAAAACACAAAATTTAAAATATTCATAATAATTATTTAAGTTATATTAATAATTGTAATTATAACACAGAGTCAAATAAAAGGATTTTCTGTCATTTCCTCTCCAATGGTCGTTTCCCGCCCATGACCTGGAAAAACTCTAATTTGCTTATCTAAAGAAAAAAACTTTTGTTTAATAGAATCTTTTAATTGTTCTTTATTAGAAAATGGTAAATCAGTTCGTCCCACCGTATGATAAAAAAGAGTGTCCCCACTAAATAACCAATTTTTTATTTTAATTGAAATACCACCACAACTATGCCCAGGAGTATGAATTACTTCCAATTTATTTTCTCCAAAATTAATTATCTGTTTATCTTCTAAATATTTTGGCTCTTGGTTAATAACAACTGGTTTAGACATTATCAAAGATCCATTTTCCATAGGATTAACCAACATATTTCTATCTTCTTTGTGAATATAGAAAAAAACTGGAAATTCCTTTAATAAATCATTTAATCCCTCAATATGATCGTAATGACCATGGGTAATGATAATAAATTTCAAATTAAGTTTATTTTCCTTAATAAAATCTAAATATTCATTTATAGGTTTGGGACAATCAACCAAAAAACAATCCTTATTTCCCTTATTAAAAACAACATAGGCATTTACATCCAAATCTCCTGTCCGAAATATTTTTAATTCTAAATTGTCCATTAGAAGAATATTATAACAAAAAACATTGATTTTAAAAGATAATTATGTTATATATTAGGAGTCTGTTCACTTATTAAGTCGTATTAAATATTTAATTTGAATAAATTTGTAAAGATTAACAATCAAATAAAGGCTTCTGAACTTCGTGTTTTGGATGGTGAAGGAAAAAACCTTGGAGTTATGCCAACTTCTGAGGCTTTAGCTAAAGCTAAAGAATTGAATTTGGATCTAATTGAAATATCTTCAACTTCTAAACCTCCCTTAGCAAGAATAATGGATTACGGTAAATTCCAATATGACCAGAAAAAGAGATTAAATGCAGCCAGAGTCAAAGAAGTTAAAACCAAAACAAAGGTTGTTCAGGTTAAAATAGGTACGGGGGAACACGACTTAAATTTAAAGGCAAAAAGGATATCCGAATGGCTACAAGAAGGTAATCGAATAAAATTAGATCTATTTTTAATAGGAAGAACCAAATATATGGATTTTAATTTCCTTAAAGAAAGATTAGAAAGAGTTTTACGATTAGTATCTGTTGAATATAAAGTAGCTGATGGACCTAAAAAAAGTCCTAAAGGACTAACTGTTATTTTAGAAAGAAAAAAATAAGGCTAACATATAATTTAATCGTTAAGATTATGAAAACAAATAAATCATTTACAAAAAGATTAAAGGTGACCAAAAAAGGAAAAATTATAGCCAGAAAACCTGGTCAATGTCATTTTAATGCAAAAGAAAGTGGAAGTGCTTCTATGAAAAAGAAAAGAAGTTCTGTTATTTCATTATCAAATAAAGTAAAAAGACAATTCTTACCACGAACAGGTAAATAAATTTAATATTATGTCACGAGTTAAAAGAGGAACAACTTCTTTAAAAAGAAGAAAAAAGGTTTTAAAATTAGCGAAAGGTCGTCGTTATGGTCTTTCAACGAAAGAACGACAAGCTAAAATGGGTATAATTCATGCAGCTATGCATGCTTTCAGACACAGAAGAAAGAAAAAAGGTGATTTTCGTAGATTATGGACAATTCGAATTAATGGAATTGTCAGAGAATATGGTTTATCATATAGTAGATTCATTGATTTACTTACAAAGAAAAAAATCGGTCTAAATAGAAAAGTACTTTCAGAAATAGCCCAAGAAAATCCAGAAACATTCGAAAGAATCGTAAATTCAGTGAAATAAAATATCAAATTTTCGAGGCCCGACTACTACAAGTAGTCGGGCCTCTTTTTTGAAAAATTTAGATATTTTATTTTAACCTTTCTAATTTTCTCTAAATTTGCTATATTTTTTAGATAGTTATCAAAAATTAAAGACTAATCATTTAGAATTTTCAAAATTGAGTATATTTCTTTATCAATTTCAGGAAAATTTTTTGAGCCGTATCGAGCATACGGTGAAAATAATTTTCCTGAAATTGATAAAGAAATATGCCGATTTTGGAAGTTATAAAACTATGAAGTATATTATTGGACACATAAGTCCCGACACAGACACAATCTGTTCAGCCCTAGTTTATGAAGACTATCTAAAACAAAAAAATATTGAAGCTAAAGCCTATGCTTTAGGTCATTTAAATAATGAAACAAAATTTGTCTTCAAAAAATTCAATGTAAAAGAACCAGAACATATTCACGAAATCCCCAAAAATTCAGAAATTATTTTACTTGATCATAATGAAGAAACTCAAAGTATTAATAATATCAATGATTTAGATATCGTTGAAATTATTGATCATCACAAAGTAAAATTAGAAACAGACAAACCTATCAGAATTCATATTGAACCACTTGGATCATCCTGTTCAATTATTGCTAAAAAATATTTTAAATCAGGACGAGAAATTTCACCTCAAAATGCTTCCTTACTTTTAGCAGGAATAATTTCAGATACCCTTCATTTCCGTTCCCCTACTACAACAGATCAAGATAAAGAATTAACTGAAAAACTAAATAAAATTGCTCAGATTGAAGATTTAGAAAAATTCTCACTAGAAATGTTTAATGCTAAATCAGATCTAGGGAACATCGATACTGAAGAATTAATAAAATTAGATTATAAGGTTTTTGATTTTGCAGAAGGACAAAAATTTGGAATCGGAGTAATGGAAACAACCGACAAAGAATTTGGTTTGAAAAGAAAGGATGAAATTGTAAAAAAACTGAAAGAGATCAAAGAAAAAGATAATCTACAAGGAATTTACTTCATGATAATTGATATTTTAGAAGAAGAGGGTTATACACTTTGTGCTGATGAAGAAGATAGTAAATTATTTATAAAATTATTTAATACCGAGGATCAAAACGGAGTATTATTTGTAGATAATGTAGTCTCTCGAAAAAAACAAATAATGCCTATTTTTCAACAATATTTTAATAAGTAAGTTATAAAATAGTTTTTACTTTATCAATAAAAAAACTCCATCTAAAAGGAGTTTTTTTATTTAATTATTTCTATTATAGTAGTATGTATAATACTATACTGGTTTAAAAGTTAAATTAATTCGATTTCAATTGCTATTATTCTAAATTCTGTTTCTTGCTCTTCGGTATAAAACTTTTTATATATATTAATTCCCTCTTCTATTGAGTCTATATCTGGTAAAACTTTTTTATACCTTCATTGATTAATAAATTTTCAAAAGAAATATAATTTCTTACGTTTTTTACTTTTATATGAACACTATCCGATTCTTTGTTATTAAAAATTATAATTTCATCTCCTATTTTTAATTCTTGGTATAAGCCTTTTTTTATTCTTCCTTCAATAGTTTTAATCCCATTTTTAATAAAAGTAAAATATGGTTCAGTTCTGTGACTTTTATATAAAACTCCCCCGTTTTTTAATTTCTCAATCTTTTTCATAGATCTAAAATCCCATCTTCAAGTTTTGTAACTTTTTCACTCTTCACTAATTTAATCAATCTACTATTATTACAGACTGAATCTTTAACTTCACCTTCTCTAGCTTTAACATAATTTGCTTGTAAATCTTTATTATGTTTATTTTTAAATATATCAAATAATTTATTTACACTTGTTTTCACACCTGTTCCACAACAAATAAGTCTAATCATACCCTTACTTTTTTGGTGCATAGCTTTTATATTTATTCTTGCTATATCTTTAACATATATATAATCTCTATATTGCTTTCCATCTCCAAAGATGGTTGGGCTTGTACCTTTTTGAAATTTATCTTCAAATATGGATATAACTCCACCATATTCACTACTGTAATCTTGTCTTGAACCGTAGACATTAAAATATCTCAAATTAATTGTTTCTAACCCATATAAATTATTATATAAATCCATATATTGCTCACTCATCAGCTTTTCATATCCATATGGGCTAATTGGAGCTATTATTGAGTTTTCATTTTTAGGAAGAGTTATTTCATCGCCAAATACAACACAACTACTTGAATACACAATTCTTTTAACATTATTTTGCTTACTAGCTTCCAAAATATTTAAAGTTCCTTTTACATTTACTTCATTTGTAAGTAATGGATCTTCTACAGATTTTTGTACACTTGCAATCGCAGCTTCATGAAAAACATATTGCACTTTGTGGGTAAATATAATTTTTTTTAGAAGTTCAAAATCTCTTATATCTCCTTCATAAAATTTAAATCTATCACATTTTAACATTTTTAGATTTTCTTTTTTGCCACTATAAAAATTATCTATACCAATAATAAGATTATTATTATTCTTTAAAAGCTCTTCCGCAATATGCGAACCAATAAATCCAGCCACACCAGTAATAAAATATGTATTTTTTATATTATTTTCCACAGCAATGTTTATATTTAATCGGACTACCATCTTCTTTAGTCGCTCCGCATGGGCAAGGATCATTTCTACCCACTTTCTCTGACTTGGACCTTGGAGCACTGAGTGATTTTGAGGAAGTATTGTTTGTGATTAATTCTGCTTGTTTTTGAATATTTTGTGCCTCTATATTTTCCTTATTTTTCAAAAATGTCTCTGTATCAAGACTAGGAATTAACTTCAAAATATGCTCATTAATTGATTCCTGCATTTCTTGAAATAATTTTAACCCTTCTTTTTTATACTCCACTAAAGGATCTCTTTGTCCATAAGCCCTCAAATTTACACTAGAACGAAGATAGTCCATCATTTCTAGATGATCTACCCAATACATATCAATTGTCTGTAAAATGGTCCTACGCACAATATCAAGAAAATCATCATCTCCAATCATTCTTCTTTTTTGAATTATTATATTCTTCGTATTATCATCAGTAGTCTCCAAAATCTTTTCAAATCTTCCTGATATAACTTCCCTATCTCCTAACAAAACATCTCTACGACGAGAATAAACGATTTTTCTCTGATGATTTAAAACATCATCATATTGTAAAATATGTTTACGAGAATCAAAATGAAAGCCTTCAATTTTATTTTGAGCTGATTCTAATGATTTAGAAACCATCTTATTTTCAATTGGTTGGTCTTCAGGAATACCCAATCTCCCCATCATATTTTTAACTGCATCAGAAGCAAAAACCCTCATTAAAGAATCTTCCATTGATACAAAAAATTGCGTTTGCCCTGGATCTCCCTGTCGCCCAGAACGACCACGAAGTTGATTATCTATTCTTCTTGCCTCATGTCGCTCCGTACCCAAGACAAACAGACCTCCTAATTCAATCACTTTTTTATATTCCTCTTTACTAAAAGGTAATCCGCCTAATTTAATATCCACTCCTCTACCAGCCATATTGGTTGCTACTGTCACTTTTCCTTTTCCTCCAGCTTCTGAAATAATCTCACCTTCTCTTTCATGGTTTTTGGCATTCAATATTTCATGACTCACTCCTTCTTTATTTAAATATGCTGATAAGAGCTCATTATTTTCAATTGAAACAGTCCCTATCAAAACAGGCTGACCTTTTTCATTTAATTCTTTTACCTTTTTTGCTATAGCTTTAAATTTTCCGTTTTTAGTTTGAAAAATCAAATCATTTTCATCTTTTCTTTGAATAGGTTTATTAGTTGGCAAAACTATAACATTCAAACCATAAACCTTTCTGAATTCTTCTGCTGATGTATTAGCTGTTCCTGTCATTCCACTTAATTTCTGATACATTCTAAAGTAATTTTGATAGGTTATTGAAGCAAAAGTTCTAGATTCTTTTTGAATCTTCAAACCCTCTTTGGATTCAATGGCTTGATGCAAACCTTCAGACCATCTTCTCCCTGGTTGCATTCTCCCAGTAAATCCATCTACAATAACAACCGTACCATCCTTAACTACATAATCTTTATTTAAAGTAAAAAGAAATTTTGCCCTTACTGCTGTTTCAAGATGATGAACATATTTAATTCCTTTTTCAGTATAAATATTACTTACACCCAAAGCTTTTTCTGCTTTTTCAATTCCGCTATCTTTTAAAGAAATTGCTTTTTTCTTTTCATCCACCTCAAAATCTTCTCCTTTAATAAAAGTATTCGCAATCTGAGTAAATTTAGCATATAAACCACCTGATTCGATATCAGGAATGGAAATAATTAAAGGTGTTCTAGCTTCATCAATTAAAATAGAGTCAATCTCATCAACAATTACATAATTAAAATCCCTTTGTCTTAAATTTTCTTTACTATGTTCAATATTATCTCTCAGATAATCAAAACCAAATTCACTATTTGTTCCATAAGTAATATCTGCTTTATAAGCTTCCTGCCTTGTACAAGGTTTTAAAAATTCATAAACTACCTTAAATGAACCTGATTCATCTCTTTCTTTATCGTCTTCTTTTCCCTCTGATGTAGAAATATGAGCAGGATCATATAAAAAAGAAGTTTGATGATTTATAATTCCAATATTTAAACCAAGAAAAGCGTAAACTTGTCCCATCCACACAGCATCTCTACGAGAAAGATAATCATTTACAGTAATAATATGAACTCCTTTACCTGTTAAAGCATTTAAGTACACAGGTAGAGTAGCCACAAGGGTTTTTCCCTCTCCTGTTCTCATTTCAGAAATATTCCCCTGGTGCAAAACCACCCCTCCCATTAATTGAGTATCATAATGCCTTTGGTCTAAAGTTCTTTTAGAAGCTTCACGAACCACAGCAAAAGCTTCGGGCAAGATATCATCTAAACTTTTACCACTCTTTAAACTCGCTTTAAATTCTTCAGTTTTAGTTTTTAATTCAGTATCAGACAATTTAGAAAAACTCTCCTCTAAGACATTAATTTTCGAGATTGTGGGTTGTAATTTCTTAATTTCCTTAGAGTTCTGATCGCCAATTATTTTTTTTAATTTACCAAACATAAGGGTATTTTAGCATAAAATAAGGCCTAAATAAACAATTAAATTAAAAACAAAAATGTACACAAAAAGGACGGTTGTTCTTTTTGTGTACATTCTATTTTAAACCTTGTTGCAAAGGTGATACAAATTTGATACTATTATTGATATGAAAACTATAACAAAAAAAAGATTAAATATTACCTTACCCAAAGACATGGAGAATTTCTTATACGAAATATCCAAAAGAGACAAAATTCCAATGGCAACCAAAGCTACTAGTTTATTAGAATTAGCTTTAGATATTGAAGAAGATTATTTATTAAATAAATTAGCTAAAAAACGTGATAAAAAAACTAGTAAAGAAATACTCTTTGAAAAAGTAAAATGGAATTAAAAAAGAAATACAAAATTTTATTGAAAGAAGAAGTTATTTCTGAAGATATTCCTAAATTACCCAAAAATATTAAATTAAGAATTCAGAAAACAATAGAGCAAAAGATATCTACCAGTCCAGAATTATTTGGTAAACCACTAAGAAGTCCTTTGCATTATTATAAAAAAATAAGAGTTGGAGATTATAGAATTATTTTTAAGATAAAAAATAAAACGGAATGTATTATCTTAGGAATTAGACACAGAAAAGATATTTATTCAGAAACGGAAAAAAGGAGTTAATAAAATTATTTCAAAAAAACAACCTCTGGTTCAATTTTTAATTTAGTTTTTTCTAAAATTTCTTTAGATATTTCATTGGTTAAATTTTGTACTTCTTCACAACTGGCATTGGCATAATTTATCAAAATTAAAGCATGATCTTTATGTACCCCAACATTCCCTTTCCTGTATCCTTTCCAACCAAATTTATCAATGAACCAAGCAATCGGAATCTTAACCTTTTCAGATATATCATAATGCGGAGTGTCTGGAAAAATTTTTTGTAATTCTTTAAATTCATCTTGAGTAATAATTGGGTTCTGAAAAAAACAACCAGCCGTTCCTATATCTTTAATATTAGGATATCTTTCTTTTCTTATTTTTATAATCACATCTCTTACATCCTGAACCGTAATTTTATCTTTAGATAATAATTCTTCTATCCCTATATAATCAAAATTTAATTTTGCATCTTTCTTAAATTGGAAGGCTACTCTAAGTACAATTAAATTTTTACTTTTTTTAAATAAACTTGTCCTATAATCAAAATTACATTCTTGATTATTTAATTTTTTTATTTTTTGTGTTTCTATATCAAAAACTTCTACCCAAGAAACAAGACTTTCTACCTCAACCCCAAAAGCTCCAATATTCTGAACCACAGAGGCTCCTACTGTTCCAGGAATTAAAGATAAGTTTTCCATTCCAATTAACCCTTTTTCTACTGTAGAAACCACTAAATCGTCCCAATTCTCTCCAGCTCCCGCCACCACCTCAACACCTCCTTCATTTGGAAGCTTAACTTCTAAGTACCTAAAATCTATACTTTTAATTTCCATTTTTAAAACCAAACCATCGAAACCATCATCCGAAACCAATATATTAGAACCACCTCCAAGAATAAAGAAAGGGAGTGAATTTTGCAAAGCAAAATTCACTCCATCTTTCAAATCTTCAATATTTTTTATAATAGCAAAATACCTAGCTTCTCCGCCAATTTTAAAAGTAGTATAGGGAGCTAACAAAATATTATCCTGTATTTTCATACATATTATAAATACTTAGTAATCCAACTACTAAGTATGGTGGTATACTTAATATATTGACTGTTTATACCTTAAAAACTTAGTAGTTGGATTACTAAGTATTTTGTTTTAAGGTTTTTGCCCAGACTGAATTCTATTAATAAATAATTCCCCTTGAGCTTTAAAATTTGGATCTAATTCTATAGCTTTTCTTATCTCTTCAATTGACTTAGATTTTTGGCCATTTTCAAAATATGCTGCGGATAAAGAAATATGAGACTGAGGATTATTAGGGGTATTTTCTACAATAGCCTCTGCTACTTGAATCATTTTTGATAATTGTCTTGTATCACGATAAGCACTTAAAAAATTGGGATCTGGTATTATATCGGTTCCATATAAAGACATTACTACATCATTCTTACCTGCATAAATGGATGATATCGCATATAATGATTTAGCTTTTTCATATCTTGAATCCAATTTATAAGCTTCTTTGAAAATATCAAAAGCTTTTTGATATTCTTTTTGGGTTATATAGATATAACCCATTCCAAAATGAATAGATTGTTTGTTGGGTGAAAGAGTTAAAGCTCTTTCAAAATGTCTCAATGCTTCATCATTTTTTCCAAAATTTGAAAAAAAAGAACCAATCAGAACTTCTATTCTAGCATTTTCAGGATCTCTTTCAATTTCTTTTTCAGCTTCTAATTTTGCTAACTCAAACAAATTATTTTTTGTATCTTGATTGGCACCAACATCCTTTGTTTTTACCACAAATTGCAATAATTGTTCTCTAATTTCTTGATTAGCATAAGAATTATACGATAATGCTTTTTCAAAATATCTTAGATTTTCCGATAGACCAATTTCGGGATGAGGACTAAGAGCTAATAATAAATTTCTATTAGCTAAAGCCCCTTTTACATTAAAAAAATAAAGAGAAAAAATCATTAGAAATATCAAAACTGGAACAAATGTCTTAAGCTTAGTATCTTCATCAAGATTATCTAAAAATATATCTTTTTTTTCTTTTTCTTCTTTATTAAAATCAATTTGATTATGAATGAAAGCTAAAATAGTGAAGAACAAAATATAACTAGTGATATTATCAAAAACAAAAAGATTATGAACAAAATATCCAGCTAACAAGCCAGTAAAAATACTTTTCTCAAAATTTGAAAAACCATTATCATGTTTTTTCCTCCATAAATAATAAAGCAATGTTCCAAAAAGAGATAAATAAGCCAAAAGACCTAAAAAGCCACCAACTACTAACCAATCCATAAAAACATTATGAGTTCTATCAAACCATTCTTCCTGATCATACATTCCTGGATCATAGGTTTCGTTAAAAATATAATTAAAAGATTCTTGACCCCAGCCTAAAATTGGTCTCTCTTTAATTCCTTGCCAAGCCATATTCCAAATCATAAAACGAGATTTTGTTGTACTCTCCTCTAAAGAAATAGTTGCAAAACGATTTAAAATACTATTATTTCTAATAAAACTTGCATCTTTTAGAGCTATAAACCCTCCCACAAACAATAAAGTTCCAACTAATATTCCTATCCCTGTTTTTCTCAAATTTTTATTTTCTTTTTCAAAAATAGCTAATAGAAACGAAATCAATAATATAGATCCTATAAAACCTAAAATAGCCCCTCTAGTAGCTGTATGATAAAGAATATAAATATTTAATAAAATTACTCCAATATAAGTATAAACAACCCAATCATTCCATTTCTTGTGACGAATAAATCCTTCTTTACCAAGGCTACTGCGGCCAAGAAAACTATGGCGGACAAGTAGAAATAGAGCTAGAAAAATATGAAAGATTGTATAGATGGCTAAGTAAGATGCGTTACCAAAACTAATATCAAGACGAGATGTTCCTTGATGAGCTATTGTCCAACCAGCTATTTGAGAGATACCATATAACCCAACCCAGACACTAACAGCAAGAGAGGTATTAAAAAAACGATTCCATAATTTTCTTGTATCAAGAACACTTGTCATAACAACGAAATAACCGAGTAGATGTAATAAAGTAATCCACCCTTCCATTCTTTCATAATTACTCCAAAAACCTTTTAGAGAGTTTATTCCTAATAAATTCGCAAAAAACATTATTCCTACTAGAGAAAGAATTCCAGTAAAAATAAAAGAAAATCGTGGACGATATTTTTTATCAAATATAGCTAATACAGCCCATATACCAAACATCACTTCAACCAGAACTCTAAATAAAAGATTTTTTCCCACAATATATGGGAAAAACAAAGAAGAAGGTACCAATAAAGGAATGAAAGGAATTACAAAAACAGCTCCCAACAAAATATTTCTCAATATCTTTTCATATCTCATCATCACTTAAATATACCAAAAATATAGATTATTTACAAAACAAATTCCTAAATTACTTCTTCATAACTTGAAACCTCGGGTTCCAAGTGATTAATATAAAAAATAAAAATAACCCGATTATCGGATTATCTTTATTGAGAATAGCTTGATACAGATGTCCCTAGAAAATTTCTAGGTGAGTGCCTTGAACGAAACACCACGGTGATCCGAAACATTTGCTCTCATATTACTTTTGGAAAAGCTAGGTTATTGCATCAAATTATCCTCTACATTTATTATACCTTACTTTTCAAAAAGTAAATCAGTGCTTGGGTATAAGAATTTAATTAAAAATGTTCTTCAGCATTTATTAATGCATAATCAGTTTTCTGATAATCAAACAATTCATCTTCTTTGAAAAATCTTTTTATTTCTGCTTCAGCTGTTTCTATTGAGTCAGAGGCATGCACTAAATTTGATTGACCACTCATTGAGAAATCCCCTCTAATACTACCAGCATCCGCTTCGTATCCCTTTGTAGGGCCAACAATCAAACGAACTGCTGAGATACAATTTACTCCCGATAAAGCGAGCAAAACCATAGGGGATGATTGCATATAGTTTTTAATACTACTAAAAAAAGGTTTATCTATTAAATGAGAATAATGCTCTTCCACCAACACATCACTAATTTTTGCCATCTTAACTCCAATAATCTTTAAACCTTTTCTTTCAAACCTTTGTAAAATTTCTCCAAATAAACTTCTTTGAATAGCATCTGGTTTCATTATTATTAAAGTTCTTTCTTTTCGTGCTTTTTCCATCTTTTTATTTATCTTATATTATTTAATAATTATTTTGAATTCAATTATACATAAAATTATTTAAATTAATAGCTTTATTATTATGTATCTACTTTTTCTCAAATTTTTTAAATAAACCCAAACTTGAGTACAGTTCGAGAAAGCGGGGAAAAATTTTTTGAGCCTTACTGATGGTAAGGTGAAAATAATTTTTCCGAAGCTGACGAAGAAATGTGCCAAGTTTGGGTTTATTTTCATCTTGTTAAAATTTCAAAGCCACTTTTAGTCACCAACACTGTATCTTCCCATTGGGCTACATTTTTCCCATCTTCAGATTTGTAAGTATGTCCATCTTCAGCTGTATAAATTTTACCACTTCCTGATGTCACAATTGGCTCAAGGGCCAAGACCATTCCTTCCTTTAAAATATCTCCATCTCCTTTTTTTCCGTAATTAGGCACAAAAGGTTCTTCATGAACATTATGACCAACTCCATGCCCACCCAATTCTTTAACGACATTAAAACCTCTTTTTTTAACAATTTTTTCGATAGCATTTCCAATATCTCCTGTTGTTTTACCAGCTTTAATTTCTTCAATACCAGCTTCTAAAGCTAATTTGGTAGTTTCAATTAAGTTAATATCTTCTGATTTTAATTTACCCACCCCTAACATCAAAGTTTTGTCCGTCACAAGACCTTTATGAGTTAAACCCAAATCAATATTCACAATATCTCCTTCCTGTAATTTTCTGAAATTATCTTTTGATAAACCATGAACTGCCTCATCATTAATAGATACACATAAAGCTGATGGATAAGGTCTTTGACCTTCCACAGTGTAATTCAAAAAAGAAGCTTGATCTCCACCCTCTTTGATTAAATCTTTAGCAATTTTATTTAATTCATCAGGTGTTACATCTTCTCTGACATGTTCTGCTACCTCATGCAAAATAAAATTAAGCCTTTTACCGCCTTCTCTTAAAATCTCTATTTCTTCTTTTGTATAGATATTTGGTAACACGACAAAAATTATTCACCCAATTTATTCATAATTTCCTGATGAACATCTTCAATAGATTGCTCTCCTTTTATATCTAAAAATTTATAATTAGAATTAGCTTTATACCAATCAATAGTCTCCATTACATCTGTATCAAACCAATCTTGTCTTATATTTATTTTTTCTATTTCGTCGTCCTTTCTTCCTTCTTTTTCTTTTCTTGCCAATAATCTTTCGGTTGCCCATTCACGAGAAACATTGATATAAATAATTTTTGGTTTTTCATAATCATAAAACCCAAAAACTGAATCTAACACATCTGCTTCATCTTTTTTTCTAGGTGTACCGTCAAAAATAAGATCCTCACCTCCTTTTAAATTTTCAACCAAAGAAGCTGCCCAAATCCAAACAGTCAAAAACATTGGTTGTAATTTTCCCTGTGAACCGATTTCCTTGGCTATTTTATTTGAATAGTCTTCACCATTAATAAACTCACGAAATTGACTTCCTGTTTCTACTTCTAAAATTTTCTTATTCGGGTCTTTTCTTAAAAAGTCCATTAATAAATCAACCTGAGTTCCTTTACCACACCCCGAACGACCTATGAATATATATGCTTGTTTTTCCATACTATTATTATAAATTAACAAAGAAAAATTTGCGAAGCAAATCTTTGACTTTCGACTTTATGAACTTTATAGACTTTCGACTTAATATTCTCTCATCGAAATTTGAGCATCGACTTTTTTAACTAAATCAAGTACCACAGAAACAACAATCAAAAGTGCTGTTCCTCCTATGGCTAAAGCCGTCACACCTGTCACGGCCTGCATAGTCAAAGGTAAAACCGCTATTACTCCAAGAAAGGTTGCTCCAACTAAAGTAATTCTAGTCAATACTTTTCCTAAATATTCAGAGGTTGATTTACCTGGACGAACTCCTGGAATAAAAGCTCCACTCTTTTGTAAGTTAGTTGAAATTGAATCTGGATCAAAAGTAATAGCTGTATAAAAGTATGTAAAAAAGAAGACTAGAATAAAATAAGATACAGCATAAAACCAACTATTAGATAATATACCAAGAATGAAATCAGATACAGTTCTAATCATATTAATGTCAACATTAACCAAAAAATTTAAAATCATTTGTGGAAATAATAAGATAGACATTGCAAAAATAATTGGGATAACACCTGCTTGATTTACTCTTAGAGGTAAGTAAGTAGAAACTCCTCCATAAACTTTAGATCCACGTACCTGTCTTGCGTAATGAATAGGAATCGGTCTTTCTGCTTCCGTTACAACTACTATTGCATAAATAATAGCAACTGCTACTCCAACAAAAGCTACATACATCGGAATTTGTGATGGTTCAAAAGCAATATATAATTGACTAATAGCGGTTGGTAAACCAGCCACAATACCTGCAAAAATCAAAAGAGAAACTCCATTTCCTATACCGTATTCTGTAATCAATTCCCCAATCCACATAAGTAATATTGAACCAGCTACAATCACGATTATATTGGTCAATAATTCAAAACCACCCAATGTATTCACTACACCCTGACTTTGTAATAATTTCAAAAAACCAAAACCTTGGACAAATGCCAAAGGAACTGTCAAAAGCCTAGAATATTGACTAAATTTTTTCCTTCCCGCTTCCCCTTCCTCGTGATACATTTGCTTCAATTTAGGAATCATCATTGTCAGTAATTGCATAATAATCGATCCTGTAATATATGGAGAAACACCAAGCATCACAATAGATAAATTAGCTAAACCTCCTCCAGAGAACATATTCAAAAGTCCTAAAAATTGATTATTAGAGAAAAATTCATTTAAACGAGCAACATCAACCCCAGGAATAGGGATAGAGGCAAACACTCTAAAAATTATCAAGGCAAACAAAACAAAAAGAATTTTATTTCTCAATTTCTTGTCTTGAACAATTAATTTAAATTTTCTTGCAAAATTCATATCAAAAATTTATTGAAGTTTACCGCCAATTTTTTCTACCTTATCTTTTACAGTTTGAGAAAACAAACAATCAGAAATTATTACTTTCTTGCTTATATCCCCTTTTGCAAGAATTTTTATTGCAGGAATTTTATTCCTTTTCTTTCTAATTAAAGATTTTTGTAATAAAGTCTTTGGAGACACTTCTTCCCCGTTAGAAAAATTATTTTCAATCAAAGATAAATTAACAATCTCTGGTCTTTCTTGGAAAGACTTAAAACGATAACCTCTTTTCTTAGGTAATTTTTTTATAATTTCCCTCATTTCAGGTCTTTTGCTAGTTCCTGCCCTAGCATTTTGACCCTTATGCCCCCTACCAGAAGTTTTACCTCTCTTACCACCTCGTCCAACAGAAACACTCTTCTTATTTGAATTTTTTCTTTTTAATTGATGAAGTTGCATAATGTTTTATTTACCAGTGATTTTAAAATCTTCTAAAGCTCCAACTGTTGCTCTAGCAATATTTAATTTATTTTTACTCCTAGTCATAATCTTTCCAGACACATCAGTAATACCTGCTAATTCAAGAATAGTTTTAACAGCACTACCAGCGCTCAATCCTTTCCCTTCTTTCGTAGGAATAAGCTTAATTACAGAAGCACAGTATTTTTTTGAAAGTTCATAAGAAATAGAGTTATTATTAGTTAATTTAAGTTGAACCATATTTTTTTTAGCATTTTTTACAGCTTTTTCTATCGCTAATGCTGTATCACCAGCCTTAGCAATACCTACACCAATCTTTCCTTTTCTATTTCCTAATACTATAGCCACACTAAAACTAAATCTTCTTCCTCCTGACATCACACGAGTAACTCTTCTTATTTTAATTATCTTTTGATCAAATTCTGATTTAGGTTTAATAAACCTACTCCTTTTTCTAGGATTAAAATTTTTCTTAAAAGGTTTTTTTCCTTCATCCACCGTAACTTTATTTACCACAGTAGCCTTAACAGATGAGGATTCACTCGCTATAGCTTTCTCGTCTATCGTAGATTCACTTCCCTTTTTCTCGTCTACTTTTGATACTTCAGTATTCTCAACCTCCGAAATTTCTCTTTCAGAAAATTCCTTCACAGCTTCTTTCTGTGTATTTTTTTCATTCTCATTTTGAGATTTAATATCTTCTTTTTTATTTTCTTTTTCTACCATCTTATTATATTAAAATTTTAAACCACCTTTTTTAACTCCTTCAACTAAAGCTTTTACTCTACCGGTAAAAATATATCCACCTCTATCAAATACAACTTCTTTGATCTTCAAATCTTCTGCTTTTTTGGCGATATCTTCACCTATTTTACCCGCCTTTTCAAGTAATGCATTCTCTTTCATTTTTAAACTTGAAGAAGATGTTAATGTCTTACCTTTCTCATCATCAATAATTTGAGCATAAATATATTTGTTTGATTTAAAAACACATAAACGAGGTTTTTTAGATGTACCAAAAACCTTAGCACGAACTCTCTTGTGCCTTCTTTCTCTATTTTCCTTTTTGATTTTATTCTTATCTTTCATAAAAACTTTGTTATTGCCTCTACTTTATATCTAAACATTCTTCTTACCTTGCTTTCTGCGTACTACCTCATCATGATACCTAAAACCTTTACCTTTATATGGTTCAGCTTTTTTCTTGGCTCTTATTTTAGCAGCAAATTGACCAACTAATTCTTTATCAATTCCTGATACTGAAATATTATTCTTTTCAGCTGTCACTTTCAGATCCTTAGGAATATTTATCTCAACTAAATGAGAAAATCCTAAACTTAAAACCAACTTATCACCCTTAATCTCTGATTTAAATCCTACACCTTCAAGAATTAATTTCTTTTCGTAAGGAGTATTCACTCCTTTTATCATATTTAAAATATGTGATGCAAAAGTTCCCCAAAGAGCTTTTGCAAAAGGAGATTTGTTTGTAGGGTTAACCGAAACAATTGAATCTTTTATCTCAACTTTTATTTCTGGTCTTAATTCTCTTTTTAATTCCCCTAAGGGACCTTTTACTACCACAAAATTATCAACCAAATTAATTTCGGTATTTGCTGGAATTTCCAATTGTTGTTGTCCTATTCTACTCATAATTTCAAGTGAGGATTTATAAAAAGATTATTTTAATATTATTTTTATATAACCCGAACGATGTAATTATATGCTTACTTCATATAATATTACCAAACTTTAAATAACGGCTCACCCCCAATTCCTTCCTTTCTAGCTTTATCTCCCGTCATAACTCCTTTGGATGTAGATACGATTAATTTTCCATAACCACCCTTAACTCTCTTGATATCTTTATTACCAAAATAAATTCTTTTAGATAATTTTGAAACTCTTACAATATCTCTAATTTTAGGAGTATTTTTATCTTTATACGCTATTCCTATTTCCAATTTTCTTTTAGGAGTTTTACCAATTTTTGAAAAAGAATCTATATATCCCTCTTTTTTTAAAATATCAGCAATAGTAGCTTTTAATTCAGAATAAGGAAAACGAACAGTTTCATTACCTGCCATACCTGCATTTTTAATGCCAATTATTAATTCTGATACTATATCTCTAGACATAATTATTTAATTTTAGCTTTTTAGCTTGCTAGCTAATTAGCTTATTAGAGGAAAAATCGCTCTGCGATTTTTCTCCTAAGAAGCTAGCCAGCTAATCAGCCATAAACTAATTATCTACCAAGATGATTTTTTAATACCCGGAATTTTTCCTTCATTTGCTAATTCTCTAAAACATATTCTACATAAATCGAATTGACGCATATAACCCCTTTTTCTACCACATCTAAAACATCTTCTCACTATTCTTGAAGAAAATTTAGGTTCTTTATTTGCTCTTGCTATAACTGATTTTTTTGCCATTTTTATCTATAAATTAATACCGCCTTATAGCGGATAACTTCGTTAATCCTATCAAAAACACCTATTAAAGTCAATTAAATGTTGATTTTTGTTCGTTTTTTTTTATTTCAAAATTAAACCTCAGAATACAAATAAAAAAACAGCTATTTTACAGCTGTTTTCTATTTATATTAACTTTATTTAAAATTTATTTTTTAGCTTCTTCTTCCTTTTTAAAAGGAAATCCCAGATGTCGTAAAAAAGCTTCTGCTTCTTTTTTATCATTAGCTGATGTCACAATTGATATAGACATACCGAATACATCTCTTAATTCCTCATCCGATGTTTCTGGGAAAATAATATGCTCCTTAATTCCTAGAGTAGCATTCCCCATTTCATCAATTGATTTAATAGTTAACCCTCTGAAATCTTTTGTTCGAGGTAAAGCTATATCTATAAACTTATCCAAAAAACCAAACATCCTATCACCTCTTAAAGTCACTTGATAACCTACCTTTTCCCCCTCTCTTAATTTAAAAGCTGCAATAGATTTTCGCGCTTTTCTATGAGCTGGTTTTTGTCCTGCTATTTTCGTTAATCTATCTTCTATTAATTCAATTCTTTTCTTATCAACAGATGAAGAACCAACTCCCACACTCAAAACAACCTTTTCTAATTTAGGAGCTTGCATTTTGTTTTTGTAACCAAAATCAGTTTTTAAAACATCAAATGTATTCTTTTGTTTCTCTTTAATATTCATGTAATTTATTTAGTAGTTTTAATTTCCTTGACTTTCGCTACCTTTTCTCCAACCTTAGTAATCTTTTTGGTTTTAGAACCTGCCAAAGCCACATTAGAAACATGAATTGGAAATTCTTTTTCAATAATCTGTCCTTTTTGACCTTTTCGTGTAGATTTCTGGTTCTTTTTCTTCTTATTAATACCCTCAACTAAAACTTTATCTAATTTAGGAAAAGCACGCAAAATTTTCCCAGTTTTACCTTTATCTTTCCCCGCAATTATTTTTACATTGTCGTTTTTTTTGATTTTCATGATTTTCTTATATAACCTCAGGAGCTAAAGAAATAACTTTTTGATAACCTAAATCAGCAATTTCTCTAGGAATAGGTCCAAAAATTCTTCCTGCTATTGGTTCTTTCTTTCCTTTTTCAACTATAACAACTGCGTTATCGTCAAAACTAATATATGATCCATCTTTTCTTCTTTGTTTTTGTTTAGTTCTCACCACCACAGCTCTTAAAACATCCTTCTTCTTAACCTGTTTTCTAGGTTCAGCTGTTTGAACAGACAAAACAACCAAATCTCCTATTCGAGCATATCTCTTTTTGGAAGAACCTAAAACTTTAAAAACTCTACCAGTCTTAGCTCCTGAATTGTCCGTTATTTTAACTATTGTTTGTGGTTGAATCATAATATTAATATTAGTTTATAGATAGAAAATCACTTTGCAATTTTCTTTACTAAAGACTAAAAACCTTTAACTCTTAACTATCTTAAATTTTTTATCTTTTGAAATAGGATTACATTCCTTTATCTCTACTTTATCTCCAATCTCATACTCTCCCTCATCATAATGAGCTTTATATCTTTTTGTGATTGTTCTATATTTACCATATTTAGGATGTTTAACAAATCTTTTTACCAAAACTACAAGTGTTTTTTCCATTTTATTAGAAACAACCTCTCCTTTTAGAGTTTTTCCTTTTTTATCATCAATCTTCTGATTTTCTTTTTTGTTTTTAAATAATTTCATAATTTCGAGTGAGGACTAGTAAAAATGATTATTTTTAAATATTTATTTTTACTATGTCCGAGCGATGGAATTATATGCTTGCTTCACATAATTCTATGATGTATTTCTTACTCTAAAATTTAATTCTGTTAATATACGAGCAATCATTCTCCTTAAGGCTCTAGCTTTCTTAATATTCTTTATTTTACTACCAGATAAAGCAAACCTAAATTCTCTTAATTCAGCTCTTTTTTCTAATAAAGATTTATGTAAATCTTTTTCTGTTTTCTTTTTTAAATCAATTTTTTTCACCATAATATTAAATAGTTATTTTTTCCCTATCAACTATCTTTGTCTTAACAGGTAATTTTGTTCCAGCTTTTCTCAAAGCTTCTCTAGCTGTTTTTTCATCCACACCATCCACTTCAAATAACATTGACCCAGGTTTTACAGGTACACAATACCCCTCCGGTGCCCCTTTTCCTTTACCCATTTTAACCTCTGCTGGCTTAGAAGTAAAAGGTCTATCAGGAAAAATTCTGATATAAACTGTACCTACCTTTCCTAAATACCTTTTAGCTGCTCTTCGTGCAGCTTCAATTTGATTAGATTTAATTCTTGCTCCTGTTAATGATTTCAAACCAAAAGACCCAAAAGCTATTGTTTTTCCACGAGAAGCAACCCCAACTTTCTTTGGGTTTTTTCGGCCTGTTTGCCATTTTCTATGTTTTGCTTTTTTGGGAAATAACATAATTTTTTCACTTTACAAACTTTTTACTTCTTGAATATCTCTCCTTTATAAATCCACACTTTAATACCTATAACTCCATAAGACATATATGCTTTTTCTTTTGCAAAATCAATATCAGCTCTAAAAGTTTGAAGTGGAATTCCTCCTTTCTTTAATTCTTCTCTTCTTGCCATTTCAGCTCCTCCTAAACGACCTGATATTGAAATCTTTACACCTTTTACATCTCTGTTAGCAGCTACTTTTTCAACAGTCATTTTTAATACTCTTCTAAAAGGCATTCTCTTTTCAAGAGCTTCTGCTACCATCATTCCTACCACAGCGGCATCTGTTTCTGGGTATCTTATCTCTTCAATATCAACTTTCAATTCTTTTGACTTAGTTAAATTATTTTTATCCATAAAGGCTATTATATCGTCCTTTAATTTCTGTACCCCTTCACCACTTCTTCCAATTAACATACCTGCTCTAGAAGTTTTAATAATAATTCTAAATAATTTTTCACTTCTCTCTGTTTCAATAGAAGAAATATAAAATTTTCTGAGCTTTTTTTCTAAATATTCTCTAATTAAAACATCTGCTTTTAAATATTCAGAATATTTTTTACGCGAACCAAACCAACGAGATTTCCAATCTCTCAGTATTCCTATTCTATGTGCATAAGGGTGAACAGTATGTGTCATAAATTATTTTTTAATTACTTTTTTAATGGTTTTAATTTTCTCATCTTTCTTTGTCACATCATAACCTTTAGTGGAGGCAGATGGTTTAATTCTTTCAGGTTCTTTAACATCTTCTCCTAAAACAACAGAAATATTACTTGTTCTTTTTTTATAAGGATAAGCCACTCCTCTTGCTCCAGGCCTGAATCTTTTTAAAGATGGACCGCTATCAACCACTATCTTTTTTAAAAACAAATCTTCCTTTTTCAAATTATTATTATGTTTAGCATTGGCTAACGCTGATTCTAATAATTTTTTTACAATAATTGATGCTTTTTTGTTTAAATGATTAAGTTCAGAAATCGCCCTATCAACTTTTTTGCCACGAATTAAATTAGCAATCAAACGAAGCTTTCTTGGAGATTGTCTATAATTTTTAATACTTGCTTTTATTTCCATATAATAAAATATTATGCTGCTGCTTTAGCTGCTTTAGCTGCTGTTATTTCAGCTTCTTTTTTCTTTTGATCCAATTCTTTTTGCATTCTACCTCCATGTTTAATAAATTTCTTTGTAGAAGAAAATTCACCTAAACGATGCCCTACCATATCTTCCGTTACAAAAACATCAATAAAGTTTTTACCATTGTGAACACCAAAGGTCCAACCAACCATTTCTGGAGATATTTGACTAGCTCTTGCCCAAGTCTTAACAACACCAGCATCTTTTGGTTTTTTACCTTCTATCTTTTTCAAAAGTTTTTCGTCCACATAAGGACCTTTTTTAAGTGATCTTGTCATAATAATATAAAAAATAAATACTCCTTTAGCTATCGGAGCTTGTTATATACTACCAAAATTAAATATTAAGTCAATGATTATATGATTTCAAAAAATATATTAATACATAAAAACCAAAAATCACCCAACATCACTTTTGGGAAATAGAAATTTCTATTCCTCAAAAGTGATGTTGGGTGATTCATCCTTAATTTACTAGATTATTTACCTATTTTTTTTCTAAATTCATCTATAACATCCGCTGCTGCATTCTTTCCACCTAAACCAAACGAAAGTCCAATCGCCAAAGATAAAGCTACAACAAATCCTGTAAATAATGTTTGTACAAATGTTGCTGCTACTCCTATTTGATAAAGAGCCATTAAACCAGCAAAAATTAGGATTGCCCAATGAGAAATAACTCCTAATAAACGAGCTTGTTTAACACCTGCTGCTTTGGCTGATCCTCTAACAAGATTTTCTGTTACTTCAGCAATAACTGCTGCAACTAAAAGAATTATAGCCGAAACTATTACTCTTGGAAGGTATAGCAGAACAACTTGTTGTAAGAATAGATTTACTTGATCAAGTCCCAAAACATCAAAAGATGCTATTAAGAAAACAACTATGATAAACCATTTAATTAAAGCACCAATGAAAGCTCCTGTATCCAAACGAAAGCCTGCTTTATTAAATGTCTTTTCCACACCTGCACTTCGTAATACCTTATCAACACCAAGTGAACGAATGATTCGTTCAATTACTCTTCCAAACAAAACTCCAGCTACCCAACCAGCAATAAAAATTACTATTGCCACAATTAGGTTAGGAACAAAACTCACAATCACCATCCAAAGATTCAAAAAAGATTGTGATAACACTTCACCCCAAGTTTGTAATATCATATTTTCTAAATTTATAATTAATAATTATTTTTTAATTATTATCATATACCAAAAACTTGATCGGATAGTTTAACTTAACCACCAAAAACAACATTGGTTTTATGATTTGACGACCTTTATTACTATATATTCATATAATATCATTATATAAGAGATATATAATACAATAATTGTGGATAAACCACTTATCCTAATTTTAACCCCACTTAAGGCAAATAAACTATATGAAGCAAGCATATAATTCCATCGCTCGGATATAGTAAAAATAAATACTAGCGTAATCATTTTTACTAATCCTCACTCGAAATTATAAATTCAATTTATTAATTAGTTTTTTATGAGAAAAATCTAAAATATCTCTTAATAATTTATCGTAAACTCCTAATCTGTATATAAAATCAGCTGTTTCTAGAACAGAATATATTAATTCCTGTCCTATTTCAGATTCAATAGTATGAATAGCCCTGTCTAAATAAGAATTATCCAAATTGTCCCCTACTATTAAAATATCTACCCTACTATCCTTTTCTTGTACAAATACTCCTGATATTATCACCAATTTAAGATTTCCTCCTTTTTTGAGTCGAGATATTATTTCCTTGGACTCCAAAGGACTACTTTTAATAAGTAAGTTTTTAAGAGGACTTAATAAAGAAAAACTCTTATCTAATACCCAACCATTATTTTTCTTCTTTTCGATAATTATTTTTCCAGCTTTTTTCTTTTCTATTTCTTTGTAGAAAACCTTTCTTTTAACAAGATTAATTTTTTCCAAAATATTTAATTCCTTTCTAACATTAGCTAAAGAAACCTTTGTTTTTTTTGAAATATCAGCATTATTAAAAACCTGATCTTCATTAGATAAAAATAATCTCATTATTTTTACTTTAGCTGAGGTCCCAAATAATTTAGTTAGAGTTTCCATATAAATAATATTATCAAAAATTTAAAATATCTACAATAACAATTTACTTCATATAGTTGATAATACTAAGAAGTATTTTATAAAAATAACCCTCAAAAAAGAGGGTTATTGAACGGTTATTGTGAATTTGTGTCGATAAGATGCTGATTATATCCAGCAGCTCCAAAACCTAATGTTGCACACACAATAGAAATATCTTCATCATCGTCAGGATCTTCTGTCAACCAAGATACAAAGTACATCCCTGCATATATGAATAATTTTTTAAAAAATAATTCTTCTATGCTTGGTTTTTCACTAAAAGTCACTTGATTAGCTTCTCCAAATCCTCTTTTAAGACCTTGATCTGTTGTGTATAAATCAACTATTTGACCGGACATACAAGCTCCTAACCATATTTTTTCATCTTTTGAAAAAGATGGAAAACCTCTTGAACAACCACTCATTACAATTACCACTATTACTAAAATACCCAGTATTTTAGTAATCTGCCTATTATTGTTCATATTCTCCTCCCAAAGAACTATTTGAATTTAGATAACTAAAAATTATTTTGATTATCGTTATATAATTATTTAAATTATATATAGATAACATAATATGTCAAGAGGATTAATAAATAATAAAATTATCATTAAAAAACAGCTATCCGATAGCTGTTTTTTAATGATAATTTCGAGTGAGGATTAGTAAAAATGATTATGGTAATATTTATTTCAATTCAACCTTTCCTCCAGCTTCTTCTATATCTTTCTTCAAAGATTCAGCTTCTTCTTTCTTCATATCCTTTTTCAAAACCGTAGGAGCTGCATCAACCAAATCTTTAGCCTCTTTCAGACCTAATCCTAAAGCACCTTTAACAGCTTTAATAACTGCTATTTTTTGATCTCCAACAGATGTAAGTTCTACATCAAAAGCACTTTTTTCTTCTGCTCCGTCATCAGCACTAGCAATTGGTCCACCTGCTACGGCAACAGCTGCAGCTGATACACCAAATTTCTTTTCAAGTAATTTAACTAATTCATTTAAATCAAGCACAGACATAGATTCAATTCCTTCTACCAATGTTTTAAATTTTTTAGGAACTTCTACATCTTGCCCGTCTGCAGGGTTAGTATCCTCTCCTACTTCTTTCTTTTTTTCTTGTCCGACCTCAGGTTTAGGATCTTCAGTTTTAGCTTCTTCTACAGGAGCTTCTACTGTTTCTTCCTTTACTTCAGTAGCTTCTTCAACTACTTCATCTTTTTTTTCTTCCATAATATTTTAATCCACCTTAAATAGATTTAAGATTTAAGAGAAAATTTACTTCCTAAATCTTTTTTCTAATTTTTAATTCCAATAATTTTACTTGATAATCCGACTACCAAATAACTTAATCTCTTCCAGCAATTTCATTCAATGCAATAACCAATCCTTGGATAGGAGAATTTATTACATTAACAAATTGACCTTGTAATCCCTTTAGTGAAGGAATTTGTGCAATGGATAACATTTTTTCTTTATCTACATATTCCCCTTCAAAAATTCCTCCTAAAATTGATATATTATCTTTATGTTTCTTCTGGAATTCATAAACTCCTCTAGCAGGAGCAATTTCATCCTCACTATAAGCTATAGCTAACTCACCTTCTAATTCAGGAAGTTCTCCTTTAACAGAAGATTCTTCTAGGCTTTTTTTAAGTAAAGTTTTTTTAGTTACTGTATATAGTGAACCTTCATTTCTCAAATCATTTCGTAATTGAGTAGTATCCAATACATTCAGTCCTTTGAAATTCACAAACACAATTGTTTTAGAATCTCCTAAAATTCCTTTGATTTTATCTAAAAGCCCTTTTTTCTTTTCTTTTATAATTGCCATTATAATATCTTTAAATAAATAAAAATCCCATTTACCTTATGGTAAACAAGACTCAGAGAAAAACACGCATATATTTAGTGTTTCGACCTAAATAGGATTTATTCAAAAGTTTCCCCTTAAAACCCATTTTCTCTGATCTTTGATTATTATACTTTAACATTAAAAATAAAAATTGCAAATATTTTGTAAAGAAAGAAATTTAAATAAAAAATCACCGAATAAATATCCGATGATTTGAGAGACTTAACGATTTGTACCGTGCAAAATATGTGGATCAAGACAGAGTCCCCCCTTAGGTGTTTGAGTTTTTTTGATATCAAAACCTTTTTCATCAACAAGAATCAATTCCCCTTCGTTAATACGATAAGAAGCATCACATTTTGAACAAGGATATACATTAACATACATTTTTACTTGTACTCGCAAATTTTTTGGGTTATGAGAAGAGTGATTCACTTCTCCGCTACACCCTTTTTTTAAACAATTAAGTAACTGCGAACATTCGGAATCTTTCATTTTTACCTCTTTATTATTGGAAGTTTATTTAATTTAAAACATTCATTTCTTGATGAAAATATACTCTTTTGTGTATCTTTTGTAAAGAGATTTTAGGGACAATTTAATTGTTATTTTATTAACTCTTTCCAAAAAACCCTCCAGTTTTTGGAATATATAACCCTAATTTAAGGCCAATTTGAGAGAGATGACATTGATTGAATTCCTATAAATTCTATATTTTCCGCTCTATTTACAGGTGTATCTTCTTCATCTGCAAGAATAGACCAAGTATTATGTTTGAAAATAATATTTTTTAGATCAATCGGGGATTGGAAAGAACCAGTATTTTGATATTTTGTTGCCATATACAGATAATTAAATTCTGCATTTTGAATAGTAGATGTAGCTGAAAGAATATTAATACTTCCTTCTTTTGGTATTGAACTTGTCGCCATAGATCCATCATTAAAAATATCAACCCCATCACTGTCATCATATACAGAAGTAAATAATACTTCATTTCCTTCTGAACCGTTTACATTTAATTGACCCCCTATGTTTATATATCCCCCATCATCAAATTTAAAAACCGTTCCTGCTTCAATATCTAAAACTGTATCAGGAGATGAAACTAAAGGTCTATCTATAATATATGGTAATGGATTTTGAGCAAGAATAGTCGTTGCTATCTCATTCGTAATATAACCAAAAATTTCAATAGCATTAATATTATTATCAGATCCTTGATTATTTTCTATCTGAATATTAGGTGAACCGCTTATCTTCAAAGCATAATCATTATTATTAGTAAAAATATTAGAATTGATATTAGCCCCCACAGAATCAGAAAGATATAACCCAATTTGGTTATTATCAAAATTAGAATTTTGAATATCTAAACCACTATTTAAAGCATGAAGTCCATAATACCCCATCTCTTGTTTATTATTTTCAAAATCACAATTTTCAATTGTTGAAGTAGAAGATACTAAATCCAAACCACTAGTTTTAGAATTTTCAAAAGAGGTGTTTGTGAAATCGGCAATTGCATCTTCTAGTATTACCATAGCTTCAGGATAATAGGTACCTAAGCGATAACCTCCGTATCTAAAAATCACATTATTAAATATTGAATTTTCACTATTAGAAGTTAAAATCACTTGGGACCAATAATTATTAAATTCTCCAGGACAAGTAGTTGTTGCTACTCCTGAAACACAAACACCATCTCCATTTGTATCTCCTCCCTCATCATCTCCAAAAAATGTGAAAATAATGGGATCTTCTACTGAACCATTAGCATTGATAGTACCATCAACTAATAATTGAGCATCCCCGTATTTTCTTATAGTTTTTATTATAACCCCTTCTTCAATAGTCAAAGTTTTTCCTGTCTGAATAGTCAAGCCATCAGTTCCGATATAATAAGGTGAATTAGAGGCATTTAAGGTTTTGTCGGTATCTAAGGTATCACCCATAGCGATTTTATAATTTATACTATTTCTTGCCTTTGGTGTTCCTAGAATAATATTTCCGTTAACATCTAAGCCATTTAATAAATCCTGAGATGCTGTATAAGGTACAGATAAAGACCAATTATCCACATCCGTACCTAATAAATCGGGATTGTATTTTTCAAGACTGCGAGTTGCATCTCCTGTTGGCCATCCATCACCAAATGGGACTTCATCAATGGTTGTAGTCGCTTGATTTGTTTGTTTATAAGCTAAAATCAGATGTTCTCCAGAATTTTCTAAGCCCGAACTTCCAGTCAAACCACTAAAAGGTGTCGCTAAATCAGCAGTAATATCGCTAATTGTAGTGTCATCTTCTGTCCTTTCAATTAAATAATAACTATTGGCTTCAATTATTTTATCATTAGCTTCATCAAAAGTGAGAAAAGGGGCTAAATCTTCTGTATATAATATCCAATCACTTAAATCAATATCCTCATCTGAGCGATTATAAAGTTCTATCCATTCGTCTGTTGTTGAAGCAGTTGTTCCTCTCCAAGCTATTTCATTAATAATTATTGGTAAAGTGTTAACAATGACCGTTTGTGTGGAGGTAGCTGATGAATTTCCATTGGTTCCCATAACTGAGATAGAAAATGTATATATTTCTCCATCAATTAAATCTATCACTTGAGTAGAGGTGGCTGTGGTTGTGGAAAACTCGTTATTTTTATTGATATTAAAATGACTTAGATCCTCGTTTAATGCCGTAGATGACCATAAAATATCAAGGGTGGTTGTCGCTATCAAACAAGAATTCGTGGTCATTGAATTGTCACATTGTATAATTTCTAATGAAATATCTGGAGCGGGTAAAAAAATATTCAGGGTTATAGGTGTTGAACTAGAAATATTACCTTGATTATCATCAGCATAAAAATTTATTGTAGTGGTTCCTTGATTAAAACTAGATAAAGTCAATTCCCATGTATTATCTGAATCAACTGTTGTTGTGGCATTAGAAAAGTCAGTGGAAATTATTTGGGTTGATGATGCTGTTCCAGAAAAATTGATAGTAGTAGCTGTAAATGCTTGTGAAAAATCAGACGGACTTGTTATTTGAGGAGCTAATATTTCAATAATATCCCCATCTACCCCTTCCTCTATATCTTCTATATTGGAGTTATCAACAGGATTTCCACTTCCCCCACCTCCACCATATATAATAGTATTTGTAGAAATATTCTCTTCTGATTCATTATCATCAACATTATCAACAATTAATTTTTCAATAATTAATTCTTCTTTTACTTCCTCTATATTTTGTTCTAGAAAAATATTAATATCCTTTTCTAATTTAACCACCATTTTTTCAGCTTCTTCTAGAATTAAAGCAAGTTCTTTTAATTCTTGAGTGTCTGAGTTTTCAATAGAGATGTGATGATTTTGAGGTTGATGTTGGAAAACCTCAACCTCAAAATCATCTTCTACCTTTATATTTTCGTCTAAATTCACAATATCTGCAGTCATATCTTGTTTATTAACATAATTTGCTATTTTTGATAAAGGATTTATTATTTTTTCCTTCAAATTAGCTAAAGTTTTTTCAAAACCACTTTGATTTTTATTAAATAAGGCTAAAGTTTCTTTTTCTTCTTCTACAGCATCAAAAAATAATTTCATTACTCCAGCACCATGCAAAATAGCTTGTTTTGAAAGAGATTTCCAATAGTCGGATAAAATTAATAAATTATCGTCTTCTATTGAGTATAAAGTTTTCATTTCTCCGGTTTTATAATCTCGTTTTCTCTCTATTTCTAATAATTTATTTTTATTTTGATTATAACCAAAAATACTCAATCTACTACCAATATTTTCTATTTTTTCATAATCAATTACAGGGTAAGCATATTTTTCATCCAAAATAGTATCCTGACTAAAAAAATTATTATTAGAAAATAAAGCTAAATTATAAAAATAATCATCTAAATTATCATAAATAATCACTTTCTCCTGATTTTTAATTAAATTACTAGTAATATCTATATTTTCTTTAATAAATTGTTTTGCATAATTTTCATAAGGTGAACCCAAAGCATGAGAATCATTTCTAGTATGAGGTGGTACTGACATATCTTCTATCAGATGCAAAATATGACCTAAATTAATTAAAGCTCTTTCTTTATCTCCATATATATAGTCATAAATAGCCCTATCAAAACTGAAATCTGAACCAGATTCAAATAATTTTTGAAAAATATTAGCCAAAAGTACTGTGTATTTTGGATCTAAAAGTGCTTGAATTCGAGTATTTTGAGCCCATTTTTTGGCTGACAAATTACCATTAAAACCCTCTTCATAAATTGGATCATAAAAATGAAATAAAGAACGATAAATTGGGAAATCCTCTTCAATACTTCCCTTTTCTATTAATTCTTTTTCACTAGCTGTGAATTCATATTGAGGATAATGATATTCAAATAATTTAATAATTTCCTGAGTAAGAGCGGGGTGAGTAGTTTTATCGTCATAGGCATAAACATTAAAAAAGGGAATAAAAATTATTCCCATCAAAAATATTATGAATTGAAATTTTAAAGACTTTCTATTTTCCATTTATTAGTATATTCATTGAGAATTAAATCAAAACTAAATTCAGCTATATTATTTTCATCAAAAGTCCTAAATCTATATTCATTTTCTAACATTTCAAAACCTTCGTTTTCTTTAGTTAAATCACCTATTAACAAACCCAAAACTCCATTTTCTTTACCAATAGCTAATTCTTCAGCCACTCTTTTTTGCTTTTCTACTACAAAATATTTACTAGCCAATTCAACATCTCCTAATTTTAATGCTTCCACAAGACCATTAATGGTTTCTTCAGGAGTATCCCCACCAAAATTATCCTTCTTATAAGCCATTATTAAAGCATCATAATACTCGTTATATTCATCAACAGATTGAAAATTCACCTCATTTTCAGGTACAAAGACTATTTCCTTATCATTTTGTTGAACAATTAAAAAAATAAGTACCGAAAACGACACTATTGAGATAATTGTTGGTAATAAATATTTCTTATTCTTTTTAAATTTTATTTTCATAATATTATTTTTATTTTTATAATTACTTAATTATAACTAATAAAAACAAAAAAAATCCTCAAATCTCTTGAGAACTCTGGGTTCTTTAATTATTTATTTAATCCTTTTTAATTACTCTCATCTGCTATATTAACCTCTGGACTAGTATATTCCTCTTTATTAATACCACCATTACTCACCACAACCAAAATCATAATACCAATAAGAATTATACCTATAAAACCAAATATAAAACTCATTGATGTTTTGTTTATTCCTAACATTTCAATCTATAATTAAAATAATTATATCTCATAAAACCATTAAATGTGTATAAATATGTTGATAACTTGTGAATAATAAAACTTCCAGAGACCCAGTCTCCGGAGGTTTTTATTTTTATTCCTTAAGAGATTCTAAAAGGTTTTTTAGATCTTGGGAATTTGGATTAATTTCTATACCTAATTTCACCATTTCTATAGCTCTGAGAGTATTATTCATAAATTCTCTATAAAATTCTGCTATTTTGAAATATAATGGAATTTGATGAGAACCATATTCAATCGCCCCTATATAATTCTCTTCTGCCTTAATGTTATCCTTCAAATAATATGCGTATAGATCGCCTAAATTGCCCCATACAAGAAAATGATCTGGGTTTAGGTATTTCGCATACTCCCAAGCTAATTTAACCCCCTCATAATCATCTATTATTTTTCTTTGAAGTCCTAAATTCATCCAATCATCATAAGAATCAGGATTATTTTTTATATCTTGAATAATTGTATTCAATCTATCAATCATTATTTGTTGAGCATCTTCAGGAAAATCATCAAGAAAGACAATTTTTCTATCTAAATCAGGTATAAGGATATTTTCTTTGGTGATCTCAACATTTTCATCAATTATTTCTTCAATCTTAATTAATTCTCCCCCCTCATTTGATATTTCTATATTATCAATCCCAATTTCCTCTATTTGAAGAGTTGTTGTAGCCACAGAATCTATTTTTTCATTATTGAATAAATCTTTATTAACATAAAAAACAAAAATTGATAATAATAAAACCCCTAAAACGATAGATATAATAGTATTTTTATTTAACATAGTGATAATCATTTTATTAAAAAAAACAAATAAAATCAACAAAAAAATACTTAGTAATCCAACTACTAAGTATTAATAATCCAAAATACAATACAATACAAAAACCCCGCAAATTAATGCGAGGTTTTTGTTCTAGAGCATCAAGCTCTAATATTTTAGAATATTAATTCTCAAACTTTAAGAATGAAATACTCTTGCAGTTAACTATTATTGATTAATAGTTTCAGCATCCATACCATCTGATGGCAAACCTGATATCTTGTATCCATTTGTCCAGTCAGCATGAAGTATAGCTGATGTAGTTGTTGCATAAGGTGACCAAACGAAAGCATCGTTTCCACCTGATTCATCATCTACTGTAGCTGCTGCATCCATCAAGTTAGCACTACCTACATGGTAAGCTGAGTCACCAGTAATGTAAGCTTTAACCCAATTATTAGCATCTGTTCCTGTTCCAGAAACAATTGATGTAGTACCAATTACTTTGAAGTAATAAGTTTCACCAGCTGGAATCTGAATTGGAGAATTTAATACCAATTCATTATCTGCTCCAGTTGTTGTACCTGCTAGATTAGATACTTCGTCTACAATTTGTCCATTAGTGTAAGCAGTACCGTCGGCTGATGAATCAATTGTGTTAGAGAAAGATGAATCTGAATAAGCATACACCTTCGCTGCTGTCACAGTAGTTGATCCAGTTGCAGCATTATCTGATGATGTTGCTAGATTAAGTGTGAATTTGTAAAGACCAATTCCTTCACTTGATCCGTCGGCATCATTAGCAGTTACACTGAACTTATAAAGAATAGTAGTACCTGATGTCAATGAATCAGACAGACTAATCTTAGCAAATTCAGGATGAGCTTTAAATACTCTTACACCATCAAATGTTGAAGATGTAGCTGAAGTTGAGCTAATAGTTGTACCTGATTGATCACCTACTCCTTGAGTACCATCCAGATCACCACCATTATAATTTACTTTCAATAGGGCTCCTTGTGTACCAATCTTAGATGTACCTATTTCTGCTAAATCAGCTTTAAGAGTCATAATTTTAGTTCCATCTTTAGGAATTACAAAGCTTCCTGTCAAAGTTGATGTTGCATAATCCGTACTTGTGAATACAGCTGTACCAACTTGTGTTGTTCCATCCCATAATGTCACTTGTGTCATATCTGAAGGTGAGGATGAAGCTGATGTTAATTGAAGAGATAATTTCTTCAATGTAATCTCTTCATTAGTTCCTGTAAACTTCAATGAACCTAGAGTTACATCTGTAGTACCAGCTGCAGCAATCAAGTATGTACCTGTTTGTTCAGCAACTGTTAATCCTCCATAAGATGTAGCAGACATTAATTGACCTGTTCCTGTAGTGTCAGTAACTGTAATAGTTGTTCCTGAGTTAAGACCTGTTCCTGTTTGGTCTGTAGCATCAGTCATATCCCATAGGAATGTTTCTGAAGTTGCAGAAGCTGACACATTACATGTCAAAGCCAAAGTTTTAACAGTTCCTTTTGGAATAGTCACTCCACCTGAATCAAGTGTAAATGTAATATCTACTGAAGTATCAGTAGAAGCTACATCCTTTTTGTTTGAACCTGTGTTCAAAGCAGTATCTCCATCCCATAATTGACAACCTGTCAAATATTCAGGACTTGTTGCTGCTGTTAATTCTAGAATCAAAGAAGTAAATCTTACATCTTCACCTGAAGCTGTTGCGTCAAATTGATAGTTAGCAAAAACAAATCCTTGTGCTCCAGCTACTACATTTTGAGCTACTGGATTATCAGATACAGAAATAGAAACTGTTCCTGCCTTCATTGTCATTGTATTTGAAGTTACAGCTGATGTAGGTGCGGGAGTAATTGAATTACCAGTTGTTTGTCCTGTAACTGTTGTCCAATCGTCATCTGGATCAGTATTAAATACGATTGTTTGATCATTAACAAATGTACTTGCTAATTGACCTTTCAATGTATAAGTACCTATTCCAATTGGGAATGTTACAGTATCTGTAAATGTCACTGTTGCAGCTGTTGATGCTCCTTCAGCATCCACCGGACCAGCTACCACTGAACCATTTTCATCTACCAAAGTAACATTATCAATGCTTGTTCCTACTCCAGCTCCTGCAGAAATAGTTCCGTTAAATACCAAACTTGCTACAGAAATTGCTTCTCCTTTTACTTCCACATCAAATCCACCAAGAATCTGATTTTCAACAACTTCAGCAATATTTTGTGCTGATACAGAAGTTGCTTTAGCAACCGTAAGAGTTCCATCTGATACTGTTACGTGCGCATTGTCATACCAAGGTGTTGTTGTAAGGAAAGCTGAACCGCTTGTTGAAACTGATCCTGCAGATCCTTCAGCAGGTGTAATTCCATATCCGTAAGTTTCTCCTGTCACATATAGATCTGTATCTTTGTAGATATCAAATACTATATTTCTTCCTGATCCTCCTACTATGTCACCTTTAATTGAAATTTGTTTTGATAAACCTTTATCAATTACAAGCCCACTTCCAAAACTAGCTGTGTAATATTTTCCATCTGAGGAAACAATTACATCATAAGCTATTCCATCAACATAAGTCTTTAGATTTTCTAAATCTGAAGATGATACTGAACCTGATTGATTCCATCTCAAAGAATGAACTCTAATTTTTTCTGCTGATCCTGCTGTTACTTTAATAGCAGCAAATGTATAGTCAGAAACTCCAACTTCTTTAGTTGCTGAAGTGTTAGGGTCATCAATCCCTCTATCTGCTGTAGCAGTTCCAATTGTTAGAGAACTATTCATTGTGTGAGAAGTTCCTACGATTGGAAGAGTACCGTTAACTGCAGCTGAAGTATTAACTCCTACTACTGTCAAAGATCCAACTTGCCCTGTATATGTACTCATTGAAGATGTATGCATATTAGCAGCAATTGTAATTGTTTTTGAAGTTCCAGCTTTAACTGTAAAATCTTCTCCCACTTTTGCTTGATGTAAAGAGTTCAAAGTCTTAGCAATTCCAATCTGAATTCCGTCTTCATCTAATAGAACAATTCCAGCAAAAGCTCCGTCTTGAGCTAAACCAGTTCGTTCTATTAAGATAGAATTAACTACAATATCTCCGTCATTGCTAGCAGTAAGAACAACTTTTGTGAAAGGTACTCTAGCTGCCTTTTCTGGAGCTAAAGTAGCTGCTGGTTGATATCCTGCACTTACAGTCAATCCTGTTCCGGCTGGTGTAACCACAACTACTGGAGTTGTTCCTGGAGTTGTAACTACAGCTCCTCCCATTGTGTTAAGTTTTGCCCTTGTTGAAGGACCAACATAACCTGTTCCTGCTGATAGACCAACTGGTGCTAAAATTTCAGAAGCGTATTTGTTCTGGAATTTAATCACAGCTGCTTTAGTTAATGAACCAAAATATTCTGTTTCATTTCCAGGTGAACCTACTCCTGAAACTGCGGCTTGAGTATCTGAACTCATGTTAAGAACCTTTTGAAGATTCATAACTTGTACCCCACTATCACCTTTTGAAAGGTTTGTTGTGAAGTTATAAGATACTCCTGTTGCTTGAGTTGTTCCTCCTGACATACTTAATAATTGAGCTTGCAATGCTGCAATTGTAGAAAGCAAACTATTTATTTGAGCTGTAAGCTCTTCCATTGTTTGCGCTTGAGCTGGAGCAACTGCACCACCAAACACAAGAGTAAGAGCCATAGCTGAACCTACTAAAACTGAAACAACTTTTGTTGTTGCAGATTTTTTAAGTGTAAATATACTCATAATAAATTTTCAAAATTTCTTAAAAAATTAATGATTAATAATGATTTTATTTTTAAGAAATCGTAATGCACAAAATTAAAAATAATTTTATGCGGTTAATAATTGAATTAATAATTTCGTTGTTTATTTTTTATTATACCACCTAAATTTACGACCAAATTTAAAGTAATATATTCGTGTATTTTTATTTGTCGCGGAATATTTATTTTTCAATGTACTAGAATATTTATCAAAACAATCCCCGTCAATTCCGACAGAAAATCTTGATTAAATTATATCCTGACAGTCCACACTTTCCAAAAAAATTTGTGGATAACTTATATATTTTAAGTCTAATATCGTCAAGATATAGCTCTATTATATTATAATAATAAGGGTTAAAAAGCAAGCCCTCATACCAACTTTAACATCATGTAAATATGGGGTATTAAACATATTTATATCACCTGAAAGACAGCAATAAAATTCAAAATTCACCTAAGGTCTAATCCTCCTGAGGCGGACAGGTTCACCTAATAAAAGGCCAAAATCAAAAATTAAAATTATTTTACTTTTTGGATTATTTATTTTATTAGAATTTAGAAATTAGGTGAATTGGATGAATTGGGTGAATTTTAAAATAATAAACTTGTCTGTCCAGTAAACCAGTAAACAGGTCAAAGTTTTCTTAGATTTTCATCGAATACCGACTCCATCTTCTCTCCCCTTCTTTTTTCAATAATGATTCTTTCAGCATAACTTGTAATTCTCTTTGAATAGTTTTTTCACTACAATCATCAAAAACTTTCATAATGTCCTTTATAGTTAATTCTTGTCCTTTATCTAATAATTTTATTATTTTATCTCTACGCGATGATTTCTTTTCTTTATTAGTTTCTATCTTTTTAGGGTTTAAAGGAGTTTGTCCTTTAAACTGTCCTTTATCTATGTAGTTGTCCTTTATAGATTCTAAAGCAAGTTTTACCTCTTTATTTCTCAGATTACTGTCCTTTACTTTAAAATAATCTCCATTTAGTTTTGGTAGGCTATTTTCATCTAAATTTTGTAAACTCTTGGTTATTAAGGACAAAAGAAAATTTAATTCTCTTTTAAATACTTCTATATTTGTATCTGAAATTATTTTTATTATTAAAGCTATATCTAAATACGAGATTATTTCTGATATATTATTTTCTATATTTGAAAATAATATATTATTATTAGACAATCCTATTCTATTCAAAGACATTGTATAAGACAATAGCTGAATCCCTTGTTTTCTTAACTTCCATTTAAGAATTTCGTCATCAGAAAAATGATTTGTTATTAAATACAAGGCTGAAACAACCCTTTCAGTTTTTTTTCTAAAAAAACTTAAATATAAATCATTATCTTGTTTTTTTTCAATAATTTTAAGAGAATTCATTATTATTTTTTATGTCCTTAATATGACCTTTATTTTAATAAAGGTCATAAAAAGTATTTTATATTGATGATTATAATCATATTTTTTTAAAAGACAATTACATTGCAGTATAAGAACACAGGACAATTAAAAGTCCATAAATTAAAAGTTTGTAAAAAATGATTTAAGATTTAAGAATTAAGTCCAGAAAAATTGCAAAGCAATTTTATTTCATATACCTAAGATAGACTTCGTAAAGATCAGCTTTCAACTTTATGAACTTTTAACCCTCCGTGATATAATAAAGGAAAATAATGAAGAGAAAGAAAGATAAAAAAGAAAAAGGTCCAAGAAAATTAAAACAAGAAACATTTCAAGGGATAATAAGTATCATTCTTTTTGTTTTGTCTGTTTTCCTCATATTAGCTTCTACTGGATATGGAGGTTTGGTTGGACAAAAAATATATTCAATTCTAAGTTTATTATTTGGAATGGGTTATTTTTTTATACCTATAATTTTATTTCTTTTAGGAGTTTTAAATTTAAAAGAAATAAAATCTGATTTTGCTGGAATAAAAATAATTGGTTCTGTAATTCTCTTTATTTCTGGATTAGGAATTGTTGATTTAATTTTTAGCGACAAAGGAGGTATTGCAGGAAAATTTATTTCTATTCCTCTTGTTAAGTTCTTTGATTATTATGCAAGCCTTATTTTCTTAATTACTATATTCTTAATCTCCTTGTTAGTAATTCTTGATACTCAATTACAATTTAAAAAATTATTATTCTGGAAATATCTTTTAAGAAAAAAATCTACTGATTTAGATGATGAAGAATATGAGGATGAATATAAAGAAGAGGAATACGAATATGAAGAGGAAGAAGAACCTTCCCCTACTGAAGCTAAGGCAGATAAGGGGAAAAAAAATATTAAGACTATGGAGGATGATTTTGAAAAAGATATCTCTCTTACAGGAAGTTTTTTATCAAAAAAAGCATTAGAATATTTTGGTAAAAGAAATTTACTACCCCCTATCTCCCTTTTAAGAAAAGACAAGGGAAAACCAGAAGTTGGAGATATAAAAGCAAATTCAAATATTATAAAAAGAACCTTAAGAAATTTCGGTATAAATGTAGAAATGGACGAAATATCTATTGGTCCATCTGTCACTCGTTACGCTCTTAAGCCAGCCGAAGGAATAAAATTAACTCGAATAGTAGGTTTGCAAAATGATTTATCACTAGCTTTAGCTGCTCATCCTCTCAGAATTGAGGCTCCTATCCCAGGAAAATCTCTTGTAGGAATTGAAATCCCTAACTCAACAAAAACATTGGTTGGATTAGCAACATTATTTTCTTCAAAAGAATTTAAGAATAGTGAAAATCTTTTAACTATTGCACTTGGTAAAGACATCTCTGGAAATATTCATTTTGTTAATCTAGCAAAAGCTCCTCATATATTGATAGCTGGGGCAACAGGATCAGGAAAATCAATAACCATACATACTTTAATTAATTCCCTATTATTTAGAGCAACACCTGACAATCTTAAATTCATAATGATAGACCCTAAAAGGGTTGAACTTACTCAGTATAAGAATATTCCTCATTTACTTACACCTGTAATCACAGAAGCAAAAAAAGCTATCCTATCCCTAAAATGGGCTCTAAAAGAAATGGATAGAAGATATGATATATTAGAATCTGTATCAGTAAGAGATATACAGTCTTATCATAAAAATATAGTAAATCCTGCTTATGAAAAAGCGTCCAAAAAAGGAGAAGTTGACGATGAATTACCCGACGCAATGCCATATATTGTCATAGTAATAGACGAATTAGCAGATATTATGCAGACATATCCAAGAGAATTAGAAGCTGCAATTGTTCGTTTAGCCCAAATGAGTAGAGCTGTTGGAATTCATTTAGTTCTTTCCACACAAAGACCCTCTGTTAATGTTATAACAGGCTTGATTAAAGCAAATGTACCATCAAGAATTGCTCTTCAGGTAGCTTCACAAATAGATTCTAGAACTATTTTAGACTCAGGAGGCGCTGAAAAATTACTTGGAGCGGGAGATATGCTTTATTTATCAGGAGAAATGTCAAAACCTACAAGGATTCAATCTGCTTTTATTTCTGAAACAGAAATAAAAGATGTAACCAAATTCTTAAGAGAAACATATGCAGATGAAATTCCTGATGAAATAGATATTAGTACAGCTGAAAGAGATAAAAATCCCATATTTAAAGCATTAGAAGAAGACAATGACGAAGATTTAGATCCTTTATATGAAGAAGCTAAAGAAATAATTATACAAGCAGGATCAGCTTCTACTTCATATTTACAGAGAAAATTGAAAGTAGGTTACGCTAGAGCAGCAAGAATAATAGATGAATTAGAAGAAAACGGAATTATAGGACCAAAAGACGGATCAAAACCGAGAGAAATACTTATCCAAGATAATGATGAAGAATATGACGAGAAAATTTCCTCATCAGATGAAATTACAAAAGACAAGAAAAATAAGGATTATGAAGGAGAAGGATATTTTGTAGAAGAAGAGGAAGAAGAAGATGAATAATAAATTAATCAGAAACAGTATTGGAATATTTTTATTTGTTATTATTGTGTTGATTACTATTTATTATTCTTATTACCAAACAAAAGCGTATCTCCAAGGTCCAATTATTGAATTAACAACACCGATAAATGGTTCAAGTCAATATGATAATATTATTTATGTGACAGGGTATACGAAAAACATTTCATATATTAGTTTAAATGATAAACAAATATATGTAAATTTGGATGGAAAGATAAAAGAAAAATTAATCCTATCTCCTGGATATAATATGATTAAAGTATCAGCTCAAGATAAATATGATAGAAAAATTGAAAAAGAAATAGAAGTAGTGTTATTAATTAATAATTAATAAGTTAAAAGTTTTTAGTTAAGAAAATCACTTTGCGATTTCATTCTATAAACTAAAAACTGAAATATCATGCCAAAGAAAAAAGCAGATAAGAAAACTCCTATTAAAAAAACAATAGGTACTAGTGAAAAAAAGATAGAGGTTAAAAAAATTGAAAAACCCAAAAAAGATACAAGAGAGGATGATGTAACAAATACATTATCCCAAATAAGAACTAAATTCGGAGAAGATTCAATTATTCGTCTAGGAGATGCTCCTAAAGTTGGGATAGAAGCAATACCAACAGGATCGATAGGACTTGATGATGCTCTTGGTATTGGAGGACTTCCAAGAGGTAGAATTATAGAGATATTCGGACCTGAATCTTCAGGAAAAACAACTTTGGCATTACATGTAATTGCTCAAGCTCAAAAAGGAAATGGAATCTGTGCCTTTGTTGATGCTGAACATGCCTTAGATCCAGATTATTCTAAAAAATTAGGTGTAAATATAAATGATTTACTAGTTTCTCAACCAAACACGGGAGAAGAATCATTAGAAATAACCGAATCTTTAGTAAGGTCTGGAAAAGTAGATGTCATAGTAATTGATTCAGTAGCCGCTCTTACCCCTAAAGCTGAAATTGAAGGAGATATGGGAGCTCATCATGTAGGGAGACAAGCTAGATTAATGTCTCAAGCCCTTCGTAAATTAACAGCTATTGTTGGTAAGAGTAATACTGTTGTGATTTTTATCAATCAAATAAGAATGAAAATTGGTGTGATGTTTGGTAGTCCTGAAACTACTCCTGGGGGAAGAGCTTTAAAATTTTACACTTCTGTCAGATTAGATATTAGAAGAATAGCTCAAATTAAAAAAGGAACTGATGTTGTGGGGGGACGAGTAAGAGTAAAGGTAGTGAAGAATAAAGTTGCTCCCCCATTCAAGATGACTGAATTTGATTTGATTTATAACGAAGGAATATCAAAAGAAGGAGAGCTAATTGCCCTGGGAGAAATATATGGAATAATTTCCAAAGCAGGATCTTCTTATAGTTACGATGATACTAAATTAGGTAGAGGTTATGATGCCTCACGAAAATTTCTTAAAGAAGATAAAAAATTATCAAATGAAATTTTGAAAAAGATTAGAGAAGAGATGAAAGGTAGTTAAAAGTTTTTAAAGTTCATAAAGTTGAAAGTAAAAGAAAAAAGGTCGCAAAGCGACCTTTTTTTATTTTTTCTATAAATTTATCACAATTTATACTTTATTTTATTAATTTATCACTTCTTTTCAACAGGATTATCTGTGGATTTTGATTTCTTTTTACTGGCTATTATACGTTCTGCATCCCTTTCTATTGCCTTACTAATCCAATTTTCACCGATTTTCTTACCACTATCACCAATAGTATTAAATTCATCTGTTTGACTATTTTTTTTGTTTTGTATTTTTAATAACATTTTTCTTTATTATACCATATTCAATATGATACTGTTTTTTGCACACATTATTATATATCTTTTTTAAATTACTTTCCCAAAGTTGTAAATCAGATATTTTCTTAATTTTAAGACCGAGCATATTTTCTGCAACTTCTGGGAAAATAGAATATTCATGAGCAGGGAAAGATTTTACTAGAGTATTAGCAGTCTTTCGTGCCTTTATATACTGTCCTTTCATCATTCTCTTTAATAACATATCCATTGCATACCATGATCCAATTCTCAGTTCCCGTTCAGCCTTTTGAAGATGATATGGATCTACTTGCTGGATAATAGGCTTTACAAAATCTGTTGCATTATCTAAAGAAAGTTTCATTGCTTCCTTTTTTGATATGGTTGTGTTTTCAGTAAATAATTTAAATCTATCCTCTGCAATTGATCCTACCAATCCAGCCATTGATGTTATTGTATTTTGAATATCTAAAGAACTTATCGTTGATCCGTCTTTGTGGTGTTCTATAGGTAGATCAAGAGGTCCTAACGCTGATTTTTCTTGCATATATATCTCATCAGTACCTAAAGACATAAGTGTGGCAGCACTTTTCGCAAAACATGGAATAATCGTTGAAATTTTAGGAAACCGCAAATGTAATATGTTCATTATAGCAATTGCATCAAATGGACTACCACCATAAGATTCAATTATCAAGAAAAGATTTTTTGCTTTATTTTCTGCGATTTTCTCCTCAACATCTTTCAGAGATAGGGTGTTAATACCTATTTTAGGAACTTTATCGATAAAAATTAAATATGCATTATCTTCCATTGATACAATGTATCATATTATATTTAAATAATCTAGATACTTGGAGGAAAGATATAATCACTAATTATAATTAAAAGTAAAAAAAACGACCGCTTTGCGGTCGCTCTTTTCTTTTACTATAAACTTTTAACTATAAATTGTTTTTATTTTTCAGTATAAGGCAAAAGACCTAAAAATCTTGCTCTTTTTATAGCAGTGGCTAATTGTCTTTGATGTTTAGCACATAAAGCAGTTCTTTTTCTAGATAAAATCCTACCGTGAGGATTTATAAATTTCCTGATTGCGTCTAAATCTTTATAATCAATCTGACTTATATTATTTTGTGAGAATATGCATTGTTTCATGAATAAGTATTATATATTAAGTATTAGGTATAAAAATTTGCTTTGAAAATTTTTGACTTTTAACTTTCAACTTTACGAACTTTTAACTCGTTTTAATTTCCTTCAGAAAATTAGAACGGTATATCATCTGGATTAATTTCTTCTTGCGGATAATCAACTGTATCAGGTTTTGGAGCATTATTTTCACCTTTATCCTGATTGTCATAATTATTAGATGCTCCTCCGTCCCTCTTAGGACCAAATTGCACCTTATCAGCTACTATTTCAGTTCTATATTTCTTTATACCATCAGCTTCCCAGCTTTGTGTTTGTAATCTACCTTCAACTAAAAGACTACTTCCTTTTTTCATATATTGAGCTATATTTTCGGCTTGTTTACCAAAAGATACAATATTATGAAATTCCACAGCCTCTTTCTTATTACCTTCCTTATCTCTCCATACACTATTTGTAGCTATACTAAAATTAACTACTTGATTACCAGACGGCAAAGCCTTTAATTCTGGATCTCGTGTTAAATTTCCTATTAAAATAACCTTATTTAGATACATATATTTATTTAGTTATTGAGTAATAATTTTATTTTATTATTAAGTTATCAATTGTCTCATCTAAATCCTTTTTCTCCTTTTTTTCTTTTTCTGTTATTTTTACTTCCTCATTTTCTTGATGAGAATCCTTTTCAACAATCTTTAATGGCTCAATAACTTTTCCTTCCTGAGTTATACTTTTATCTTTTTGTACAAAAACACTTTTTTTAGAATCTGACATCATAGTATCTTTTTCAAGAGTTTTTATTAAAAGATACCTTAAAATATTCTGATACTTATCAAGTTCCTTTTTAAAAACATCTAGTTTCTCAACATCAATTCTGAATTTAATCCAAGCAAAATAAGCTTTATCAAATATCTGTTTCTCACCATCAATCATTTTTGACATAGGATAAGCAAGATTTATTAATTTAGGCTCATCTCCTGACATAAAAGTAGATTTTTGTTTTTCTAATATAGATTTAAGATTAGCTACTTCTTTAAGTATCTCGTCTTCTAAAATATTTGACACTAAAAGATAGCCAATTTCATAAATATCATTTTTAGATATATTTTCCTCTTTTTTCATAAACGAAAGACTATCATAATTTAACACCTAATGCAAACATATTTACTGCATTTTGTACTAGAATGTCTTTAGTTTTAGCCAAATCTTCTTCTTTTAGTTCGGCTATCTTTTTAACCACCTCTTTTATATAAATCGGCTCATTTCTCTTTCCTCTATATGGCTCTGGGGCCACAAAAGGAGCGTCTGTTTCTGATAAAATCCTATCAATAGGAATAAATTTCACAACCTCGTCATAATCAGAAGTAAAGGTAATTACTCCACCAAAAGAAAAAGAAAATCCCAAATCTATATATTCTTGAGCTTCCTGTATATTTCCAGAGAAAAAATGGATAATTCCTCTCAATTTGTCACCATATTTTTGTTTTTTTACCTTTAAAATAGCTAAAACATCCTTGTGAGCGTTTCTGCAATGAATCATTAAAGGTTTATCATATTTTACTGCAAAATCAATTTGTGATTCAAATAATTTAATTTGTCGTTTCTTTTCTTCTTCAGAATCTTTCTCTATTCTGAAAAATTCTAAACCACACTCCCCTATGGCTACAATTTTTGGATTTTGAATAATCTCGGAAAAATACTCCCACTTAAATTCTTCTTTTGCATCTATAGGATGAAAACCAACACTAGCAAAAACATTGTCATATTTTTCTGACAACTTAATTGCTTCAAGAGATGATTTTTTATCCACCCCAATTGTAATTACTCCAATATTTTCATCCTGTAATTTCTTAATCAAAATATCTCTATCCTCATCAAATTGAGACATATCTAAATGAGCATGTGTATCAAAGTATTTATACATATTATTTATTTTTTAACCAAACCTCCGAAATAAATCAATTCATACACCAATTTTCCATCCATATAAATCTTCTCTACTCCATTGAATTTTTTATAACCTCCGAAATTCATATCTCGATATTCGAATTTTCCTTTTTTAAAAACATCCCCACCTAAAAATCTTCCTTGCTTATACATTTCTCCAAGAGCATCTTTTAAAATATCAACGGCTTCATCACCAGAAAACATATCTGGTTCTAAAAGATAACCATAATAAGCCATAGACCAAACAGGTTCTTTTTTGTAAGTTATATGTTCCATTCCGCAGAAATCAGAAAAACCCACAAATGAATCATGGTAATGATAATCACCTTCGTTATATATAATATCAAAGGCTCCTTCTCTGGAAGATTTGATTTTTTCTCCCCTCTTCTCTGTTCCTACCCAACCATTGGCTTTAGCTTTTATGATAAATTTTTCTAGTTTGTCCATATTATTTTTAAAATCTAGTTTTTATAAATTATCATTTACAAAATTAAAAGGAGAAATTTTATGACTAATTTGATCAGAAATCTTAAATTCAGTATTCAACAAATCAAACTTTGTTTGTAAGTTTAACCAAAACTGAGCTGAATTTCCAAAAAATCTAGATAAACGTAATGCTGTATCAGCTGTAATAGCTCTTTTTTGATGAACAATTTCATTGATTCTCAAGGCAGAAACATTAATTTCTTTAGCTAAACGATACTGACTTAAGCTAAGAGGTTTTAAAAATTCTTCCAAAAGAATCTCTCCAGGATGAATATTATTTATTTTTTTATTTTGTTTGTTTTTTGTACTCATATTATTTAACTTAAGATTTTAGTGATAATCAACTACTTCTACTTGATAAGCATTTCCATTTTGCCACCGAAAACAAATTCGCCATTTTTTATTTATTCTAATACTATGTTGTCCGACTCTTTTCCCTTTCAATTTTTCTAACCTATTTGATGGCGGTATTCTTAAGTCTTGTAAGTTAGTAGAGGCATCTAACATCCATAATTTTCTTTGAATTACTCGACAAGTATTACGTGAAAATACTTTAGAAAACCCACCTAAAAAAATCTTATTTATTTCTTTAGATTTAAAATCAATTATCATAATCTATAATACATATTAACGTTATACAATATTATTGTCAACCATTACTATATAACAGTTCAAACTTTCATTAACTCATCAATACTTATAAGGTTTTTTGGATCTTTAAGTTATTCTTCTATTCTAGCAGATTCTTTACTAGCATAGGTTTGATATTCTAACTCAGAGTACAATCCTCCACTTATTCTATATTGTCCTTTTCTATAAGCTAATTTTATTTTCTTTATATCTTCATTAATCATTTTTTGTTCTCGTTTTGTCTTATATTCTTCTCGTTTAACATAATAATGACTAATAATTAAAAGTTTTCTTTTTCATCTTCGTCAAAAAATATTTGAGGTGTGTTTACAATACATTGAAAATATTTTTTCAGAGGTTGAGGAAGAAGTATGCTAAATTTGGAATTATTTATTTTTTTCTTAGAAACAAAGGTTCTTTTGGAGATTTATTTTCTTTGATTAGATTTTGGATTTTTTCTGCTGTTTCTGGCATAAAAATTATTAATAGATTTGATATTTCCCAAAGTACAACAAGATAATTCTTCAACATATTCTGAGCTTTTTCTAAATTATCTTTAGCAACCTTAAAAGGTTCTTCTTCTTGAATCTTTTCATCTAAATATTTAATTTTTTGCCAAATTAAATCAATAGATTCATTCACCTTAAATTCATTCATTAATTCTATAAATTCTGAACACCCTTCCAATTTAAAATCTTCTGGCTCAAATTTCACTTCATAATTTTCAACCATCTTCATTATCCGACTCACTAAATTACCTAATCCATTGGCTAAATCAGCGTTATAAACTTCTTTGAATTTATCCATAGTCATATCAGAATCTTCATACATATTTATATGCCTAGCAATATAATATCTTAAAGCGTCAGTACCATATTCATTCACAATATCTAAAGGATTGATTACATTTCCGATACTTTTACTCATCTTTTGTCCTCCAGAATTAATAAACCCAAAAATATGTATTTGCTTAGAAGGTTCTAGACCAGCAGACATCAACATAGCTTGCCACATTGCCGATTGCTGACGAAGATTATCTTTTCCAGCTACTTGGAAAACAGGCCACCATTTTTCAAATTTCTCCATATCATTAGGCCAGCCAATAGCTGAAATATAGTTCACAAGAGCATCAAACCAAACATACATTACATGCTCATCATCCCCAGGAACAGGTACTCCCCAAGGCATTTTTTCTTTCAGACGAGAGATACTGAAATCTTGCAATCCTCTCTCCACGAATTTTTTAATTTCATTTTGACGATAATCAGGAATGATAAAATCAAGATTGTCTTCATATAATTTCAAAAGTTTCTCTCCATAATTAGAAAAACGGAAAAAATAATTTTCTTCTTCAATTATTTCTAATTCTTTTCCTGGGTGTAAAGGACAACAACCATCTACTAATTCTGAATCTGTTTTTTCTAATTCACAACCAACACAATATTTTACTTTATATATCTTTTTATAAATATCTCCGTTATCTTCACATTTTTTCCAAAAAGTTTGGGTGGACTTCATATGATCTTTGTCGGTTGTTCTCATAAAACTATCATAAGACAAGTTCAACACCTTCTTTAAATCATCAAATCTCTTTGCATACTTATCTACATATTCCTGAGTATCTACTCCCTGCTCCATAGCATTATGATGAATCTTCATTCCATGCTCATCAGTTCCTGTATTAAAAAACACATCAAAATCTCTCTCTCTTTTATAGCGAGCTAAAAAATCTGCTCGTAAAATTTCAGAAGCAAAACCCACATGAGGATCTGCGTTTACATAAGGCAAAGTAGTAGTAATATAAAAGTTTTTATTCATTTTCCAATCTTTTCTATTTGTTTTCTTTTATTTCTTTCTACATCATTAATAAACTCCATCATTATAGCAGCTACAGGAACTGCAATAATAACTCCCAAAAAACCAGCTAAATGTACCCCAACTAAAAGAGAAATAATAACCATTAAAGGAGGTACTCCCACCACCTTTTTAACAACTAGAGGGTAAATCAAATGATTTTCAAATTGTTGAATTACAACAAAAAAGCCTAATACCATTAATCCCATCGTCACTCCACCACCAGCAAAAGCAATCAAGATCGCAGGGATAGCAGCTAAAATAGGACCAAATAATGGAATAAGTTCTGCAAAAGCAGCCAATAAAGCTAACAATAAAGCATATTTAACTCCTAAAATCATTAAACCTAAATACACAAACACTCCAATCAAAAGAGCTAATAGAAGTTGTCCTTGCATCCAAAGTCCAATCTTAAGCTGAGATCTTCTCCATAAATCAATTATGTATTTTTCATGTTCTACAGGAGTAACAATTTTTAGAAAATTAACAATTCCATATTCTTGAACTGCAAAATAAAAAGAAAAAATTAATATTAAAAGAAATGAAAAAATACCTCCAAATATATTATTGATAGTCTGCCAAAAACTACTAAAAGTAGACCCTATGGTTCCTTTTAATTCAGATATAATCTCAGTAACAGAAAAACCAGAAGACAAACCTTCCACAGTTGCTTGGGATAAAAATCCTCCATGAGCAATAGGATTCCATGTTTCAAGAATACTTAGATAATGTGGTAACACCAACATAAAAGAAAAAATTTCATCTAAAACTAATGGAATAAAAATAATAAATATTGTGATAAAAAAAGCAAAAATTGTCAGATAAATTAATATAACTGCCAAAACTCGAGGAACCTTGAATTTCATCAAATATTTTGTAAGAGGCTCAATGGAAGACGCTAAAATTATAGCTGTTAAGATAATCAGTACTAAATCACGAAAAATATATAGAAATACAAATAACAAACCCAATAAAATTGATTTTATTATTGTTCCTGACCCTATATTTATTAAAATATTTTTAGAATTACCATTCATATATTTAATATTAACATAAAAATTAAAAAGAAAGAATCTTTTTAAGAGGTTTTTTGTCTTTTACAGGACCTATCATCGCTAAATTTAATCCTTCATTCTTAAATATTTTATTAGCTACTCTTTTTATATCTTTTGCACTAATTTCATTTATCCTTTTAGCTTTTTCTTTAGCATTCATTATTGGTCTATTTAATATTTCTTGAACTCCATAGAATTCAGCAAAAGAATCTGACGATTCTAATCCTAAGAACAAATTCCCTATCAAATATTCTTTAACTTTTTTTAATTCAGAATCAGAAATTAATTCTGTTTTTAATCTTTTCAATTCATTTAAAATCACCTCTACAACTTCCTGTACTCTCTTATTATCAACTCCTGCTGAAATTTTCAAAAGACCGTGATCTGTAAATGTTTCATTATCTGCATTTATATAATAACAAACTCCCATCTCATCCCTTAATTTACTGAATAATCTTGAACTCATTCCAGCTCCTAATATTCCCGCTATCATAGATACAATAGCACTTTCTTTTTTGAAAAAATCAAAAGCTCTAATAGCTAAAATTAAGTGACTTTGATCTGATTTCTTATTTTTAGTTATTATTTGAGGAGACTTTTGAGATTCCTTAACTTTTATCTTATTATATTTTTTACTTATATCAATATCTTTGAATTTTTCTTCTATATCTTTGATAATTTCTTTTTCGTTAATATTACCTGTTACCACTATAGTAGTAGCTGAAGCCACATAATGTTTCTTTCTATAATTTACAAAATCTTTTTTATTTGATTTTTTGATAAAATTTTTATCTCCTAAAATAGGTCTACCAACAGGTTGATCTCCATACAAAAGCTTTGAGCAAATATCATAAACACTCTTCATTGGTAAGTCCTTATACATATTTATCTCTTCAATTATAACTCCTCTTTCTTTGTTAATTTCTTCTTCATTAAAAATAGGGTTTAGATACATATCTGAAATAATCTCTATTATTTTATGAATATTTTTAGAATGAGCTTTGGCATAATAACCTGTAAATTCGTGAGAAGTGAAAGCATTTGAATAAGCTCCTAACGAATCAAGTTCAAGAGAAATATCCCCTGAACAAGGTCTTTTACTTGTTCCTTTGAAACACATATGTTCAAGAAAATGAGAAACGCCATCATTTGTTTTGTCTTCATATTTAGAACCTGCTTCAACCAAAACAAGAGCTGTGGCTGTTTTATTGTCCTGCATCGACACAGTAATAATCCTCAATCCATTTTTTAAAACTTTCTTTTTGAATTTCATTGTTTTTAATTATACATTTATTTTTATAATATCCTAGATATTATAAAAACTACACAAAAAGAGGGTCATTCTCTTTATGTAGTTTTTACCTCTTTGCTATTTATCAATTTTTCATCCTAACAAGAGATCACTCATTAGAGTGAAATTTCTCATTTAAATATATCTCTAGGTCTTCAATTTTAACTCTTTCTTGTTTCATTGTATCTCTGTCTCTCACGGTCACAGAATTATCACCCAAAGAGTCAAAATCAAAAGTCACACAATAAGGTGTTCCTACTTCGTCCTGCCTTCTATATCTTTTTCCAATTGATTGGGTTTCATCATACTGACAAATAAATTTCTCTTTAAATTTATCAAATAATTTTTTAGTTGGCTCTGTTAATTCATCTTTTTTAGAAAGTGGTAAGAATGCAATTTTAATCGGAGCTAATTTGTTTGGGAATTTCAAAACCACTCGAATTTCCCCTTCCACTTCTTCTTCAGTATAAGCAGACAATAAAGCTAATAACAGACTTCTCTCCACTCCAAAAGTAGGTTCTATAATATGAGGAATAAATCTCTCTCCAGTTTCTTGATCAAAGTATTCAAGTTTTTCATTTGAAAATTCAGTGTGTTGAGTTAAATCAAAATCTCCTCTATGAGCCAAACCATATAATTCTTTAAAACCAAAAGGAAATTTATATTCAATATCTATAGTTTTTTTAGAATAATGAGATAATTTTTCTCTAGGATGCTCTAATCTTCTTAAATCTTCTTTTTTTGCTCCCAATTCCATAGCAAATTCTTCTTGCAAATTTAACCAATTATCAAAAATTGGTTCCCAATTTTCTTGAGGACGAATTAAATATTCAATTTCCATCTGTTCAAATTCTCTTAATCTAAAAATAAAATTTCCTGCTACAATTTCATTTCTAAAGGCTTTACCAATCTGTGCAATTCCAAAAGGTAATTTTTGTCTTGTGGAATCCATTACATTTTTAAATTCAATAAAAATTGCCCCTGCTGTTTCAGGTCGTAGAAAAATATCTCCCTCTACTCCATTCATTTGGGTCTTGAACATCATATTAAATTCTTTAACATCAGTCCAATTTACCTTTCCACAATTAGGACATTTTATTTTTTCTTCTTTTATTATTTTTGTCATTTCTTCAATCTTTCCCTCCAAATCTTTCCCTATGGCATCTTCAACGAGATGATCTGCTCTAAATCTTTTTTTACATTCTTTACAATCAACCATAGCATCACCAAAACCTTCAGCATGTCCTGAAACTACCCATAATTTTGGATGAAGTAATATAGGCCCATCTATTCCTACAATATTTGTCCGATCTTGAACAAATTTCTTCCACCAAAGTTGTTTAATATTATTTTTTAACTCAACTCCAAGCGGACCATAACTATAAGTACCTCCCATACCTCCATATATTTCCGAACCTTGAAAAACAAAACCTCTTCTCTTAGAGAGGGAGATTATTTTTTCCATTTTATCCAATTGTTTTTTTTCTTTCATAATAATTATGTATTAAGTAGTAAGTATTAAGTATAAAGTATGAAAATTACTTCCTAAATCAAAACTTTGTTTTGATCGGACGGACATTCTTTAGAATGTTTTAGTCGCAATTTTTCAAACTGATAAAATTCATTTCGTGAATTTTAGCTTGATACTTAATACTTGCTACTTAAATTACCTTACCACATTCTCATTTCCTGAGCTATAAAGAGGGTCTGTACTAAAACGAGTGTTTATTGATCCTAGGGAGTAGTTAATTAATTTATTTGTGAAATCATCTACCCCTTCCAAAGAAATATTATCAACTAAAATAGGAGCTGTTCCTATCTGACTTAAACTAGGTGTTAAAGTCACTTGGAAACTAACCTCTTTAGCTATGGTAGAAACTCCATCACCAGCTCTTATATCTCCGACATCCCAAGTTATTTCACCTCCAATAGGGTTAAAAGAAATATTTTCTAAACGAGGACTTATATTACCAGCCCATTTTACATAAGAAGGTAATGATGCTACTACCTTCGCATTAGAAATATCATTAGATGTATTAACTACCGTCCATACAATAGTATAATTTGTTTCCTTTTCTATTTCAGGTGGTATTGGTCCTATATTTTCAAAACTTCCAATAGAATAAAGACTCCTCCCTGTCAAAAGTAAATCTGTACTTATTTTAATTTTTTTGGAAAGAGTTGTTTCTACTGTCTCAACTGAATTGATATCCGATAATTGATTTGCTATTACTGTTAAATCAAGATCAATTTCTGGATTTTTTATACCAGAATTAGATATAAAGGATAAAGGATGAATAGAAAAACTAAAACTTAGATTACCGTCATCACCAGGATTCAAAACAGTCAATTGTGGATTATCTGATTTATCCCAAGTTATCGTATTATCAATCGAGCTATAAAAACCCGTCTCGGAAGAAATAGACTCTTCATCCAAAACAATTCCATTTAATTTTAGTTCAACTCTCCCATCAATCAATTTTGTTGCTAAATTATTTGACCATAATATATCTACCCGAATACTCTTACCACTTGGAGCAGTATATTCAAGAGCATAATCTCCATTCAAAACTAATTCCACACCAATAAGAGTTTTTTTAATTAAAACAGGCTCGTCTATCGAAACTAATTTAGCTTTAATTTCATTTCCCTTTTTTAAATCCTTCGCTCCTCCATAAAATTTAAAAACTCTTTCTTCTTTATCCTGACCTTCAATGACACCTTTTATTTTCAAAATTCTCGTTGAATTAGGTTGTATATCACCAATATCCCACACATTATCACTATAACTTGGTTTTATATCAGAACTTTTAAAATCAAAACCAAAAGGATAGTCAACCACAAATAAGAAATCCTTTACAATCTTATTAGAATTTGAAGATATATCTATTGAAAGTTCAAATTCTTGACCAACCATTACTTCTTTTGGAATATCTACATTAAAAACAACAGGAGAAGAGTCTATAATTACTTCATATTTTCTTTCCTTAAAGAAAATAGCATTTGATCCTTTAGCTCTATATTCAATAGTAATAAGAATTTCCTTTTTATCACCTTCACCACCAAATAAGGTGGATTTAAATAACTTAGTCATACTACTTCCTGAAGAAATAGTGTCTAATGCTTCTCTAACTTGTACCAATTCTGTATTTTTATCAATAGCTGAAAGAGTTCCTTTTGGATATTTTATAATCAAATCGGCTAATTCTAAGTCAACTGAGTTATTATTTTGAACAGTAATTTGAAATGATAACTCTTCCCCTCCTCCAATAGAAGATGGTCCTGTCACAGAAATATCAACATTCTCTGTAGAAATAATATTTACACCCCCATAAAAAACAAAAAAAGCTATTCCAAAAGATATAAAGAAAAATGCTATAGAAAAAATAAGTAATTTAGTAAAAAAGCTTATTTTTTTCTTTGATATTTTAGACACACCCAAACTTCTCTGTCTTTGAGTCCAATCCGTTTTAACCTTATATTTTCTTTCTTTTAGTTTAGGTATCTCCTTTTTTATAACTTTTTTAGGATCAAAAAAAAGAGTTTTTTTCATCTTTTCAATCTGGGTTTGTTTATTTTGGTTTTTATCTAGTTCTTCCATTATTATGATTATATCATTAGTTTTGGCTATAAAAAACCCTAAACCTAGGGTCGGGTGAAAGAGGATTAAAATAAATGAGTTGTGTGCAACGCTTCGTTTATATCCTTTATTACAATAGGCTTTATATCACTTATCTTATTTAATAATTCTATATTAATAGAAAACATATTTTTAGCATCCAAAAATTTCTTATACACTTTATTTTCATTAACTTTTTTTTCTGAATTGAAATATCCGAGATTATATAATACCCGAATTAAAATTAAATTCTCAAAATTAACGACATCTTTATCAGAAAGTTTTGTTTTTTCTAAAAAATAAATAGCATTCACAATTATTTCATATAATTCTTCATTATATTTTTCACCCACTACCAAAGTTTTGAGTAAAAGTAATATTTTAGAAATTATTTGCAATTTACTTTTTTCATTCTGAAGTGAATAGAAAAAATTTGATTTAAATTCAACATTAGTAATTCGCCATATCCCTTTTCCCCTAACTAACGATATATTAGCAATTGAAAAATCTTGTAGACCAAATTTCAATTTTGATTTTGTTTTTCTTATACTCTGAGCTGTAGCTTGAATCAAACCAAGATTTTTAGAAAGTATATATATAAGTTTATTAGCTTCTCTAATATTTAGACTACCTAAAATTATTCCTTCTGTTTGGTAAATATCATACATATTTATTTACCTATTTAGTTAAATAGTATTTAAGAGTATAAATCCAATCTTCATCTATTCCTTCTTCTTCTTTTGTCCTTAAAAACCACTCCAAATAACCTTTATCTTCTTTTGCTACATCTTCAACCAATTTATTTATATGTTTACCAAAACTAAATCTTCTAATTAAAGAAGGTTTTTCAGAAATTTCCATCATTCTTTTTAAAATTTCATCTTGCCCGATCGTAGATTTAAGGTCTTTATTCTCTGTACTTGATTTTTCTTTTGCTAAATTCAATATGTATTTATATACAGCTTCTAAAACCAAAACATCACCATCCGCACTATGAGCAATTATATTTGTACATTGTTCATCAACTAAATCTTGTTCATTTGAATACAGATTAGAATCAACATCATAATAATATCTTAAGAATTGTAAATTATGTTCTGGTATTTCTGCCTTATCGTCAAAATAACGAGATAATTTTAAAGTACAAATATAATTAGGAACTTTTAATCCATCATTTTCTAACATCGCAATATCAAATTGAGCATTATGAGCCACCAAAATATTTTCATTTAATAAGTCCTGTAATTCTTTAGCAAATTTACTTTCTTTAAAAGCTTCTTCATTTTCTACCATCTTATTAGTAATATTCGTCACACTCATCGCTTTAATTGAAATAGGAAGAGTAGGTTTAAAATTCTTAATTGTCATCTTGTCATCAATTTTATAAGCAACCTGACAAAGCCGATCTTCTTTTAAATCGACCCCTGTTCCTTCTGTATCTAAAAATATTAACTTCATTTAAATAATATTTATTATAAAATAATAATCTTCAATTATAATCTCTTGCCCTTGTCTAACCACAGGTTTAGGATCATCTTTTACTTCAATAAATTGAATTTCTTTAATCCCTGCTATCCTCTTTAATTCACTAGAAAATTTTTCTATCAATATCTTCCCTTTTTCATCAGTTTCAATAGATATATTAATCATATCACTTGGAACAAGTCCTTTTTCTTTTCTTAATCTTTGAATATTTCTTAAAAATTCTCTAAAATCACCTTCTTGTTTTAATTCGAGAGTAATCTCTAAATCAAATTTTACTTCATTTTCTATATTTTTATCAAAATTAATTTCTTTTACATTCAATTCATCTTTCACTAATTCTAATAGATCTTCTCTTCCTTTTAACTTTGAACTTTTAACTTTTAACTCACGAAGTGGTTGTCTTACTTTAATTCCTTCTTTGGCTCTAATTTCTAAACCAAGAGAAATAACATCTCTCACAACTTTCATTTCCACTAAAAGATTTTCATCTATCTTATCTTTAAATATGGGCCATTCTTCCAAATGAACACTTCTATCTTCATTTTCGAAATTATTTTCAGTTACATTTTGCCAAATTTCTTCTGCTATAAAAGGCATAAAGGGAGCTAATATCTTTGATAATATTTCCAATACATATTTTGTAGTTGCAATAGCAAAATCCCTGTCATTTCCTATGTCTTCTCTAAATCCACCTTCGGTGGATCGAGCGATCAAATCATTTGGATTTGATTTAGCTTTGAATCTATCTCTTGATCTTCTTAAATACCAAGTAGATAAATCATCTATGAACTCTGCGATTGGTCTGGTGGATTTGTCTATTTCATAATTATTCAAAGCTTTAGTACTTTCTTGAATGAATTCATTTAATCTCGCCAAAATCCATTGATCTAAAATATTTTCAGATTTTTCAGAATCTAAATCTTCTGTTTTTTCGTCTTTATATAATTCATAAAAAGACAATGTATTTTTAAAACG